>JAIKWH010000019.1 GCA_024684955.1 Pseudobutyrivibrio sp. | reverse complement strand
GAAAGACGCATCCCATCTAAATCCAGACTATCCTTCTTTACAGTCATAATTACGTCACCTTCGTTGACAAAGTCCCCCTCTGCCACATTGACACTTATAACCTCTGTCCCAGAATTTAGGTAAAAGGTTTGGGCCTTGTCTGAGGTTACCTCACCATAGGAGGTTATGGAATCTCCCCAGTAGCCGTCCATTCCGTAATAGGTCATAGGCACAACCTCTGCAATCTTTTTGCTGCGGTTGTAGTTGTAGGCAAAGTAAATTGCCCCCACTCCTATTCCTATAATTACTGCTGTTATAATCACAGCCTTAATCACTTTCTTCATTTATTCCTCTCCCTGGTCCAGCAACTTGCCATCAACAATCCTGTACATTTTCTTTGCATGGCTAGCTATATTGCTGTCATGAGTAATCATAATGATGGTTGTTCCCTCATCATTCAGTTTTTTGAAAAGATCCATAATGGCTGCTCCAGATTTTTGATCCAAAGCACCGGTAGGCTCATCAGCCAAAAGGACTCTAGGGTTGTTTACTATTGCCCTGGCAATAGCCACCCTCTGTTTTTGTCCACCTGACAATTGGTTTGGTTTAAATTTTACCCTGTCTCCCAGGCCCACTCTATTGAGGGCCTCCATGGCCCTCTTTTCTCTTTCCCTCTTTTTTACACCTGCATAGGAAAGGGGAAGAGCCACATTTTCCATAGCATTCTCCTCATTCATCAAATGGAAGGACTGGAATACAAAACCTATGTCTTTTAGTCTCAGGTCAGACATCTGTTTATCCTTTAGTTTTAGCACATCCTTGCCATCAAATTCATAGGCTCCAGAAGTAGGTCTGTCCAGGCAGCCAATCACATTCATCAAAGTGGACTTGCCTGATCCAGAAGGGCCCATAATAGCCACATATTCTCCCTCATCAACAGTGAGAGAAACATTGTCCAGGGCCTTTACCACCACCTCTGATTTTTCGCTGCCATAATCTCTGCATATATTGTCCAGCTTAACAATCATTACTCTGTTACCTCACTAATTTCTGAGACTGTCTTCATACCCTCTGCCATATCCTCCATTGGATATGCAATTAAAGTATCCTTATCTACTCCGGAGATGGCATATACCATCTGTTCCTCATAGTAATCACCCAGCTCAATACTTGCTTTTTTCAGTCTTCCCTTTTCATCTACCCAAAGGAAAGGATTGCCCTTTTCATCATAGGCAATGTAATAGTCATAAATATATGTGCCATCAGAAAAGTCCATCTCAGGGGCAGCAGTATTACCCAATTCTATATACAGATGCTGACCCATCATCAGGCCATCACTGGAATCCAAGGTCACATAGAATGGATACTTTGTGGAAGCAGAATCGGAATTGTTGCCATAGTAATCTCCGCCTTCCTCCTGCTTTGTCTCTGTATCAATCTTTGTAATAATGCCTGACCAGGTCTTGGTCTCATCCACTCTAGACCTTAGGGTGACAGGCTGGTCCACATTGATAGCATAGACATTTTGCTCATTAATCTGTCCCTTTACCCTCATCTCCGCAGAGGCCAAAATGGTAATAAATGACCCATCACTGGTGTATGGATTTGTATCATCGGAAATTTTGGTGATAATACCGGAAACTGTTGATGAGACAGTAGAATTGCTTATCTTTCTCTTGTTGTCTTCAATCTTTGCATTGGTCTGTTTAATTGAGTTTTGTGTAATTGCAATATCAGTATTAAGGCCATCAATCTGATTCAGGATGTCCTCGCGATTAGTCTTATCCTCCTCAGACTGGCCCTTGATTTTGTCATAATCAGCAGTCAGTTTAGTGATCTGCTTTGTGTAATCCTCTATAGTCAGATTGTAGCCTTCTATATCAAATCCGTACTGCACATTCTCGTTTTCCAAGCTATCTGTCTTGTATGAGAATAGTGGTGTTCCAACCTCAACCACATCTCCCTCTGCAACAAATATCTGGTCCAACTCTCTCTCTGTACTCTTTGTAATAGAGGTAGTCTCCTGTCCTTCTACCACCCCCATAAATACATCCTGAGTGTATGATGAGCCTGTACCCATAATGTCATCCAGGCTACTAACATAGATTTCCCCTATTTCATCTGAAACAGGAAGGGCCTTGTTTGAGAACTGATGGTAGGCGAAAGCCCCAGCGCCTCCCACAAGAAGTAGCGCAATTAGGATGATAACAATCTTCTTTTTCATAGCATTTCCTTTCACATAGATAGTGTAACAAGTGTGTTAGTCCCTTTAATACAGTTATATCATTTAAAAAGAGATAATACAAGCCATTTAAGGATTATATTATCTCCGATAAAACTTGGGCATATACCTTTAAATGCCTTGCAATTTACCTGATTCTATAAAAAGCATTAGGATCTCTAAGGTCATTAAAATCACCCTTTACAATAATATTGCCCTGGGTAGATACCTCAGCCAAGCCTAACTTAATAGACACTCCATCATTGTAACTAATATAAAATTTGTATGCCTCCTCTATCAGGAAGTAGTCGTACCTTTCCTCATCACTTAAATTTTCTTCTATTTCTGTGGCAGATGCCCCTACTTCATTGGCAAATAGTCCTGACAATTCTACCACTGGCCCAAGGCTTATTATGTCATAGCCATCATCCGGGCTGTAATCTAGCTGCAACTGGGCAAGGGCCGACTCCTCATCAGACACTGCCACTATTTCCTTGTCAGAAATGTAAGGCTCCTGGGTAGGATTGTGGTCTGGCAAGGTGTGGAAAGTATATAAAAGCCATATTTGGGCAAAACAAATGAGGGCCAGACTGACCAGTAACACATATTTGAAATAGGACAAAAAATGTATTTTCTTTTTTGTCTTTACCTCAGTTTGAATATCATGTTCTGTCTCCCCTGCCTTTGCAGATGCGTAGGCAGAATGGGATATTCTATTCAGGCAATCCTGGCAGATTACTCCATTTTCTGCCTCCTGACCACAGATGACACAAGTATTATTTGAAGCATTGTCATAGGCAATATCAAAAATCCTATCCTTAAAACGCTTGCCAAAAACAGAGGTCAGAATCTGCCTCTCATTCTCAAGACGGAGAATCCCATCAACCACCTGACGATTAGTAAAATCATACTTTTCAGTAAGTTTTACCATGTATAATAATTCTTGTTTTAGTTTTGCCTCATCTGGCATCAATCTACTCCACTTCTATCTTTTCTTTACTTTTTATCTCCAAGGCCTTAAAGCACAAGTAAACCAAAAGCTGTTGGTCTTTTTTCAAAATCTTTGCTGCATACAAAATCTCTGACCCCATAGCCTCAGCCCTGACTATTTTTACATTTAAAAAGAGGTCAAACTCTGCAGTTTTGGTGGCATCAGAAAATCCTATCTCCACCTCGTCTCCCACAGACAATGCTGTCTTGTTTGCCACAAAGGAAATGCCACTATCACTGATATCCAGGACAGAAACATTAAAATGAATTTCCTTGTTTTTGCCCATGGTAAGAGTGCCAGGCCTCACCACGTCCACACGAGAATCGGTGCGACGCTCGCTGGAAGCCGCAATGCTGCCAAAGGATTTTACATCTATGGCATAGTAATCCTTGCCTCTGAAATTAACTACTTCTACAGAAACATTTTTCCAGACAACCCTGCCGTCAGTAATAGGATCAATACAGTGAAGTGAAAAAGACATGCTCTTTGGAGAACTCTTTGCAAAATCCACCACCTGACCATTGTAGATGTATGGATTGATAAGGGCTCCAGTACCTAGGTTGGTTCCAACCACCTTAGATTTGATTTCGAAGGATGAACCTCCAATTAAGACTTCCAGGACAACATCCTGTCCTGCTTTAAGCTGCTCCAATTTCATAATTATTCCCCCGCTTATTACAACTAATTATATGTTAGCATATATTAAGAATCTTTGTATCTATAAATATAATCGGTAATTATCTTTAATTAATAAGAAATTGGCATAAAAATCTATAACCTAATTGCGGCCTCCACCACATGGCTGATAAGGACGGAGGTAGTCACTGCCCCAACGCCCCCTGGCACAGGGGTAATGTTTTGACAAATAGGCTCTACCTCATCAAAGATTACATCCCCGCACAATTTTTGTTTTTCATTATTCCAAGAAATACCCACATCAATAATAGTCTGGCCAGTTGACACATAATCTCTTCCAATGGACTCCATCTGGCCTGTGGCTGCAATTATAATGTCTACATCTCTTGTAATAGAAGGCACATCCTCAGTCCTAGTATGACAGATGGTAACAGTGGCATTTTCTTTCATGAGCATCATGGCAAGAGGTCTACCTACCACCAGAGACCTACCAAGGACAGCCACCTTTTTACCCTTTATCTGGCATTTATAGTATTTTAAAATCTCCATGGCAGCCTGGGCTGTACATGGGGCAAATCCCAAATCAGACCCAATAAAAACACCTGCAAGGGACAGGTCTGTGCAAGCATCCACGTCCTTGCCTCTTGCGATCAAATTCCTGGCCTTATTCTCGTCAATATGCTTTGGCAAAGGTCTAAACATGAGTATGCCGTGGACATTTTTATCCTGGTTTAACTCCTGGATTTTGTCAAAAAATAGCTCCTCAGTCACATCCAAAGGCAGGATTACATTTTTCACCTCCACCCCTGTTTCTGCGCATCTTTTCATTGCACCCTTTTCATAGGAGATGTCATCATCTCTCTCTCCCACTCTCAGAATTGCTAGGCATGGGTTTATCCCCTTTGCCTTTAATTCTTCTACCTTTGCTTTAGAATTTTCTGTAATGTAATTGCTTACATCCTTACCCTTTAATAAATTTGCCATTAGTCCCTTCCATAATACATGTCAAAAGCAGCATGTGCTTCAGTTATATAGATACAGAGCAGTCCATCCACCTCTTTGTTGATGGACTCAGCATAGGTCCTATCTTTCATAAGACGAGTGTTAACTTTTACATTGATGGCTGCACCTTTCATCGCTCCCTCTAAAAGCACAAATCCAGTTACTGCATCACTAGTCATCATTGTAGAACCATAATCTGCAAAATCTTTTTGTAATTCCACTGCAGAGCAGGCAAGTTTTAATATTTTAAGAGGAATAGCAGCTGCATCTCTAAGACATTTCTCCAAGATTTCGTCCCTGCCAGGCTCATCTTTGCCCAGACCATAGGCCTTTGACAAAGGCTCAAAAGCCCTGGCATCTTCCTCTATGCAATTCATCAGTTCTTTTCTCAAATTTTCAGCCTGTTCCATAGCAGACTTGATAATTTCTTCATTCTCGGCATACTTTTTTTTGCCAATGGTATATTGGCCCACCATGCTGCCCAGGGCAATACCTATAGCTGAAACCATAGCAGAGGCACCACCACCGCCAGGGGTAGGTGACTTTGAGGCTAGGGCCTCCGTAAAGTCGTTAATTGTGTAGTTTTCCATAAATTCTTTCTCTCCTTTAATAAGACAATCCAAGGATTATCTTACCTATTAATAAAAAATCCAGGGTGAAAAAATCATCCTGGATTTAGTATTCAATAAAATCAAAAATACTCATTTGATTGGCATCAGCAACAAGACTCTCATATTCCTCCTGCTCCTCTACAGTGAGTTCTCTATGAAAAATATAGTTTTCCTGTCTAATATTTCCCTCTATATCAAAACACAACTGCCTATACTTGATGTCATCCCTATCCATGATTATTTCCTAACATATTCTCTGTGCTTCAAAACGATTTAATTCTACCATAATAGGGTAAATAATCAAGGTTTAACAAACTTATTCTTCCACATTTAAGCCAAATTCGCTTGGCAAAAATCTAGGGCATACGCTCTCATTTGTAACAATGACAGAGGCAGCTAAAGTAGAGCCAATCTCACAGGCCTCCACAATAGATTTGCCGTAGGTCAAACCAATAGTGACGCCGGCAAAAAATGAGTCTCCTGCTCCGGCAGTATCCTTTACATCTACCTTTCTGGCAGGCACAAATCCTGTGTTGCCCTCTATGTCAGCGTAGACTGCTCCCTTGCCACCTAATGTGACAATCATCTTTTTGATCTGGGCACCCTGTATCTTTGTCTTTAAAATATCCTGCAATTCCTCTGGGCTCTTTTCAGAATAGTCATCCATGAAAAGCATGCCAGCCTCCTGCTCATTGCAGACAAAGCACTCTACATTTTTTAAGAAATCTCTCCTCTCCACTGCAATACTCATATTGGAAACTGCAGCGTATACTTTGAGATTATATTTCTCTGCAAACTTAAAGACCCTCTTTATAGTGTCCTTTTCCATGTCGATTTCTATGGCAATGCTGTCCGCATCCTTAAAAATCTCGTCCCCTTCCTCATCCAAAATATCATTGATTGCAGAAAGGTCAGGTCTTTTAGAAATGGAGGCAACCAAATCTCCCTGACCATCAAATATAGCCAGCCACTTGCCCATGCCATCAGGAGTCCTTCTCATGAATCTGGTATCAACCTTGTGATTGTTCAGTTTTTCCAAAACAGAGGCGCCGATTGCACTATCATCCACCAGGCTGACAAAGGTAGGTCTCAACTCTACGTTTGCAATGTCCTCCACCACATTTCGGCTAACGCCACCGTGTACCTCCGATACAGAACCTACATTTCTACCTGTTGGAATATAGGTGCCTGCAGCGTGACCCTTAATATCTATAAAAACTGCTCCTAGAACTACGATTCCCATTTAATAACTCCTAACTTAATTTTTAGATGATTATAACAAACCCATTTAGTATAGCAAATATATTTGAATCTTAGCAAAGATTTGTGTATAAACTATTATAAAGACCATATAGAAAGGATGCCAAGTATTTTCTTGCATTGTATATAAAATGATTAAAGTTGATTTAATAACCGGATTTTTAGGCAGTGGCAAAACCACCTTCTTAAAAAAATATGCCAGACATTTTATGAACCAGGGGCTTAGGGTTGGCATCCTGGAGAATGACTATGGTGCAGTAAATGTGGATATGCTCCTTTTAAATGAACTGAGAGGAGAAAACTGCGAGCTGGAAATGGTGGCAGGTGGGGCTGATTTTGACACCCACAAAAGACGCTTTAAAACCAAACTCATTGCCATGGCCATGAGCGGTTATGACCGGGTTATCATAGAGCCATCAGGCATTTTTGACGTGGACGAATTTTTTGATACCCTAAGGGACGAGCCCCTTGATAAATGGTATGAAATCGGAAATGTAATTGCTATCGTAGATGCAGCCCTAGAGGAGAATTTGTCAGAAAGTGATGACTATTACCTGGCCAGCCAAATCGCAAATGCCGGTATGATTATCCTGAGCAAAACAAATCTGACAGACCAGGCCCACATAGACTCTACCCTCTCTCACATAGAAAGGGCCTGCCAAATGGCAAAGCTAAAAAAGGATGTTAGAAAAATTGCCTTTATAAAGGATTGGGATAGGCTAGAAAATAAAGACTATGAGCAAATAGCAAATGCCAGTTTTGCCATGTCCTCTTATGTAAAGAAAATCTCCCAGGATGACAACTCTTACAAGACCCTTTATTTTATGGAACTGGGCCTAAAAAAAGCAGCCATAAAAGAACTGGTTTCTTCTCTTATGACTGATGAATCTTTTGGTAATGTCCTTAGAATCAAAGGTTTTTTTAATGAAGATGATAAATGGTACCAACTAAATGCCACAAAATCTGTGAGTGACATCTCCCAGATAGCCGTAGGCCAAGAGGTATTTATTGTAATCGGTGACCACTTAAATGAATCCCTGATTAAAGACTATATATCTAGGCTTCAGTAATAAAGCCTGTCAGGGCAGTTGCCGCTGCTGTGGCTGGACTGGCCAAATATATTTCCACCTTGCTGGTTCCCATTCTGCCCAGGAAATTTCTATTGTTGGTAGCTACTACCACCTCACCATCCGAAAGGATTCCACCGGCTCTACCGCAGCAAAGGCCACATCCCGGTGTGGTGATTATGGCACCAGCGTCAGACAAAATCTCTAGGGTGCCATCCGCCAGTGCCTGCCTATATATTTTTCTGCTGGCAGGTGTCACTATAAATTTCAAATATTCCTTTACATGTTTCCCCTTTAGAATTTTGGCTGCGGTCTGCAGGTCTTCTAACCTGCCGTTGGTGCAGGATCCCAGGAATACCTGGTCCACCTTTTTTCCTGCCATTTCTGATACAGGATGAATATTGTCAACTAGGGATGGGCAAGCCAATACCGGCACAAAATTCTCGGCCCTATAGGTCATCACCCTAGCAAATTCGGCATCCTCATCTGACCTTAGGTTTTTAATATCATCTGTATATTCAATATTGCAATACTGGCATGTCTTTTCATCTGGAGCAAAGAGACCACATTTTGCCCCTGCCTCCACCGCCATATTTGACATAGTCATACGGCTGGCAATAGACATATCATCTATAGTATCTCCTGAGAATTCTAATGAGGCATAGGTAGCCCCCGATGAGGTCAAATCCCCAATTATTCTTAAGATTACATCCTTTGAGCTAACATTGCCTGGCAGTTTTCCATTTATAACCACTTTGATTGTCTCAGGCACCTTTAGCCATAGTTGACCTGTGCCCAGGATACCTGCCATCTCTGTGTAGCCTATACCTGTGGCAAAGGCTCCCACACAGCCGTAGGTAACAGTGTGGCTGTCTGTACCAAAAGCAATCTGGCCTGGCTTTACATATCCTGCCTCTGTCATCAACTGGTGGCATATTCCCTCAGTCCTATGGACATTTTTGACCCCATACTTTTTAGCAAATTCATCTCCCACCCTAAAATGTCTACTGTCGTCCACCTGGGTGGCAGGCAGAAAATGGTCATAGATAAGGACCAATTTATCAGGATCAAAAACCTTATCAAATCCCATCTCCTCAAATTTGCTAACAGCAAAGGGAACCATAATGTCGTCCACCATGCACCAGTCCACATCTACAGTTACAATGTCTCCTGGCTTTACTGTCTTATTTACATTATTTCCAATTATTTTTTCAACTAATGTCTGTCCCATATTAATCCAACCCGTTGCGCTTTCTCATTGCCTTTACCAGTCCACCTGCATTTAATAT
Organism: Pseudobutyrivibrio sp.; assembly: GCA_024684955.1. GTDB lineage: Bacteria > Bacillota > Clostridia > Lachnospirales > Lachnospiraceae > Pseudobutyrivibrio. Next base: position 4,547 of record JAIKWH010000019.1, on the reverse strand, counting down.
CTCCATCAAATTGTCAGGCAGGGATGCTATCTCATAGGTCTTGCCATTTACCTCTATAGATTTGCCAGGGGTAACCTTTGCAATATCCCCCTCTTTCACCTGGTCATATAGTTCTTGATTCTCAATCAGTAACAGACCATTATTGATGGCATTTCTAAAGAATATTCTGGCGTAGGATTTTGCCACAACGCAGGATACTCCTAGAGCCTTTACCACCTCTGGCGCCTGCTCTCTTGATGAGCCACACCCAAAATTCCTGCCGGCAACAATCATGTCCCCAGGCTGTATTTTAGATGCCAGATCCGGCCTCAGTGGAGAAAAGGCATAGGGTTTCATATCATTTATTTCTTTATAGGCTAGGTACTCCGTAGGGAGAATTATATCTGTGTCAATGTCGTCTCCCAGGACCCATATTTTTGCAGTAAAAGATTCGCTCATTACATTCTCCTATTTTTAAACCATGTCAGCTGTGGCAATTGTTCCCTTGATTGCAGAGGCAGTAACTGTAGCAGCACTGGCCAGATATACAAAAGAATCCTTGTGGCCTGCCCTGCCCTTAAAATTTCTGGTGCCGGTGGAGATCAAAACCTCCCCCTGACCGATTACGCCCTGGCAGGCACCCCAACAAACTGAGCAGTTAGGATTCATTACCATGGCACCAGCCTCCATAAAGGTATCTAATATACCCTCTTTTAATGCCTCTTTATATACGGCTCTGCTGGCAGGTACAACTAAAAATCTAACTCCCTCTGCCACCTTTTTGCCCTTTATAATCCTAGCTCCTACCCTCAGATCCTCCAGGCGACCATTGTTGCAGGAACCCAGGAATGCCTCGTCTATTTTGACATCCTGACACTCTTTAGCATCCACAATATTGTCTACAAAATGAGGCTTTGCAACTATAGGCTTTATCTCGGACAAATCCACATCAATGACCTGAGCAAAATTTGCGTCCTCATCGGACTTAAAAATCGCCTTTGGCTCTCTGCCATGTGCCTTTAAATATTCTAAGGCAATGTCATCTACCTCCATCAGGGCTGTCTTTGCACCAGCCTCCACACAGAGATTACAGATGGAAATCCTATCTGCCATAGTAAGGGTAGCCAAGCCAGGCCCGGCAAATTCCATAGCCTTATAGTTGGCTCCATTTGCACTAATTCGTCCTATGATAGTGAGAATTAAATCTCTGGCATATACCCCCTCATTTAATTTCCCATTTAAATTAAATCTGATAGTCTCAGGCACAAGCAGCCAGGATGTACCTGTCACCATAGCATATAGATAATCTGTGCATCCCACTCCTGTACCAAATGCTCCCAATGCCCCATAGGCACATGTGTGACTATCTGCACCAAAAATCAATTCTCCAGGTCTCACATGGTTTTCCATCATAATCTGATGGCAAACTCCCTCTCCCTCATAAAAACGTATTCCATGTTCCCTGGCAAAATCCCTCATCTTTTTCTGAGAGGCTGCAGTCTTTGGACTATCTGCAGGAATATTGTGATCAACAATCCAAACCAGTTTGTCCACATCTGCAATATGAGGATTCTTTAAATTGTTATACATATCAATAGTAAGATGGGTAGTGCCGTCATTACTCATCAGCCTATCCAGTGTAACTGTCTCTATATCACCAGCCTTGCAGGACTCCTTGCCTGCCGCCCCAGCGATTATCTTTTCCGCCATTGTCATTCCCATAGCATTATCTCCTTACTTGTTTAATGAAGCTATAAGTCCACCCATATCCAGAATCTCCTGCATCTTGTCAGGCAATTTGGTGCACTCATATTCCTTGCCATTACATGTGATTACTCCCTCTTTTAGGTTTAGTTCCATGTCGTCCCCTTCTTCAACCTCATCTGGCAAGGTCTTACAAACAATAACAGGCAGACCTATATTTATAGAATTCCTATAAAAAATTCTAGCAAAGGACTTGGCAATAACAGCCTTTACCCCTAGGGCCTTTAGGACACTAGGAGCCTGCTCTCTAGAGGAACCGCAGCCAAAATTCTCGTCGGCCACAACAAAATCCCCCTCCTTTACCTCCCCTGCAAAATCAGCATTTAGGGATTCAAAGGTATGTCCTTTCATCTCCTCAATCGTCGGATAAAGCAAATACTGTGATGCAATAATCTGGTCCGTATCCACGTCCTTATAAAACTTAAAAATCTTTCCCATAATGACCCCTTTTTTCTAGGAATATAAACTACTCTAATAATAATACAAAAATAGTATACACGTTTACTTTAGCAATTTAAAGAACTAAATTCACATATCACTCCAAAGGCCTTGGGACTTTTAATGGTCTGTGATATAATGAGTTTCCTTAGAAAAATAGCGTTAGAGGAATGTTTATGGATTATATTTTATTAGGTAGAATATTTGCCTTTATGGCTTGCATCGTCATGGTTTCCATCGGGTATTTTAAGACCAAAAAAGCCATGGTTATGGGCATGAATGTACAGTTTATATTGTTTACCATATCTTATGCTTTCTTGGGTGGTACCGCTGCTGTGGTCAGCAACATTGTCAGCCTGATTAGGAATATTATTTCTATGAAGTGGGCCCTGACTATTCCACTGCAAATTGGTTTTATAGGATTCCAGGGAGTGTTTACTTATTTGACTACGGCTAATCGCTGGATTGACTGGCTACCTTTTATGGCGGCTGCCTGCATTACTCTTTCTCTTGGCTCAAAATCAGATATGGTGGTAAAGATAGGTTGCATCCTCTCTTGCGTATGCTTCTCTCTTTACGATTTCAATTTGGAAAACTGGGTTGTATTGCCCTTTGATCTCTTCTCTTTTGTCACCGCTATTATTGGAGTATTTAGAATCCTCAAAGATAATAAAAAGAAAAGCCAAAGTCCAGTTTAGGACCTTGGCTTTTTTATTACATTCTAAGCAACAATTCTTTTCCTATTAATTTGCCGTCTTTCATGTATATTCTAGGCACTCTCTTGCTGACAGCACAGGTCAGCTCATAAGGGATTGTGGAAGCAATCTGGCATAGGTCATCAATAGAATTGTGCTGGCCAAAAATCTCCACCTCTGAGCCCACATCCACAGCAGGCATATCAGTTACATCTATCATGCACATATCCATGCAAATTTTACCAACCTGTCTAGCCTTGCCGCCCTTTGTATACAGGTAACATTTGTTAGACAAAGACCTAAAAAATCCATCTGCATATCCATAAGGAACAACAGCAATTCTCGTAGTCTTGTCTGTGACAAAAATACCACCGTAGGAAATGGCTGTGCCTGCAGGATAAGTCTTTATAGTGCTGACACAAGTCTTTAATGTCATGGCAGGAATAAGATCCCACTCTTTGGCAAATTCTCCATATCCATATAGCAATAGGCCCGGGCGCACCATATCAAGATAGGTCTTTTCAAAGCGGACTGTTGCCCCTGTGTTTGCGCAGTGTCTAATGGCAAACTTGTGGCCAATCTGTTCCTCTACCGCCTCAATCACCCTGGTGAAAAGTGAGAATTGGTGGTCAGTGTACTCTAAATTTTTATCTCCTAATTCATCTGCTACTGCAAAGTGGGTAAAGATGCCCTCTGCATCCAATCCTGGCAGATTACATGCCTGGCATATACCCTCTACCCCAGTGCTAAAATTGTCATTATCACACAGGTATCCTAATCTGGACATGCCAGTATCCACCTTTATATGTACCTTTAAAACACCACCGCTTTCTGTGGCTGCCTTAGAATACTCCTCCGCCTTTGCTTTACAGGTCACTGCCTGGGTAATACCAAACTCTATAAGACGAGGCACCTGCTCCATTGGAGTATGTCCTAAAATAAGAATTGGCATTGTAATCCCATTTAACCTCAGTTCCATTCCCTCATCTATAGAACTGACAGCCAAATAGTCTGCTCCCAAATCCTGCAATAACTTACTAACCTGCACAGACCCATGTCCATAGGCATCAGCCTTTACCACTCCCAGGAATTTAACATTATCTCCAATATGCTCTCTAATAGTTTTATAATTATGGGCTATTGCATCCAGATTAATCTCAGCCCAAGTTCTCCTAAGTGTCGATTCCATTTTCGTCCTCCAAAATTAATCACGTCTATAATTATAACTCATTAACCATTCAAAACAATCCATAGAAAACAAAAACCCCTCTTACTATTCACAGCCCCATCGTAATAACCCCAGGCCACATACCCCTGCCCGCTACAGACTAAAAGTCTCTCTAAGTCCTTGGCCCCATATTCTCTGACAATCAGCCGGAAAATTCAAGTTTTTCTTATTGCCCTAGACTCGCATCCTTATTGATACCTGTCTTTTAAAATCTTTACAATTCTTCAAAAAAGTGTGCCTGACACAGACACTCATATACTTAATTGATATCTTGCAGGTGCCTTTAGGAGATAGTTGCTTTATGATTCGCAGTGAAATTAGAAATGCAAAAGGGAATTTGTGTTGACGCAGGCGTGAGCCGACAGGACGTCGGCGAGAGCACGACAGTGACAGGACGTCGCATAAAGTGCGGCGCCTGCGTCCCACAAATTCACTTTGTCGCA
>JAIKWH010000014.1 GCA_024684955.1 Pseudobutyrivibrio sp. | reverse complement strand
GTAGATCTTAATTTATGTGGTGTGATTTTCTTGTTAGGAACAATGATTTTGGCATATTTTTTAACCAAATTCTCAATGGCATCCACGCTTATTCTCCTACCTTGTAATGAGTAGAAGAGTGCCTGCTCTTGGCCGTCTATAGGGTTTATATAGGCCCTTTCCCCATTAATATAGTCTAATAAAGTGTCATGTACGTCAGAATTAAAGTATATCAGGTCCTGGCCCCCACCTTTTCTAACAATAGTAAGTGAGTTGACTTTAAAATCAACATCATTTATATCAAGGCCGTTGCATTCACTGACACGAATTCCGGTATTTAACATAAGGGTCAATATGGCAAGGTCCCTTTGGCGGGTTTTTTGATTATATTTCCTTTGACGCTCAGAAACAAAGCAATTTCCATCATCTATAGCCTTTAATATGGCCTGGACCTCATAATTGTTCATTCTAATGATATTTTTGTCTTTTTTTAGTTTTGGCAAAGCCACCAGTTGGGTTGGATCATGTTCAACATTTTCTCTAATAAGGTTATATTTGTACATAGACCTAAGAGGTGACATCTTTCTGGCAATTGCCTTTTTGCCGTTTTCATGTTGCTCGCCAATTACGTTTAATTCCAGGTAACGTTGGTATTCAACAATATCATCGCTGGTTATTTGATTTAAGAGGCTGTAATCGATTTTTTTGATGTCTGTACCTGTAATTGTAGGGTTATTAGCCTGTAAAAAGCGAAAAAATGTAAGCAAGTCGTAGCAATAAGATATTAAGGTGCTTGGCTGCGTAGTTTGTTCTTTAGAATAAATATAATCAGCGGCAGGTTTTGGAAGTTGTGATATAAGTTCTCTAAGTTTTAATTTTTGATTTTTAGTTTTGCTTTTGTAAAAGTCTGAGTCTTTTCCCATAATAAATTCTCCATAGTTTAGATGAAAGATTAGAAAGAACATTGTGTCTATATCTATATTATAAGCCTATATAGCCTATTTTGTATACTATCAAACGGAAAAACAGATATTTAACCGATAGATACATTTTACTATTTATGCCCTCTTCAGTCAATATTTCTCCTTAAAATACTAATCTAAAAAGGGCAATTGGTTTAGAACTCTGGATTGTTTTCCGGGTTATTTACGTATACTCCAAACTCCTCCATGGTGGAAATGATTGTGCTGCGAACCCTGTCAGCAACCTCATAAGTTTTCAAATCTTTGTATTCCTCGTAAAAAATTGGCTTACCAAAGATTACTTTTGTGGTGATTGGACCAGGTTTTAGACTGTTAAAAGCCAAATATGAATCAATTAAAGTAACAGGAATGATTGGAACCTGGGCCAGCATTGCGCATTTAAAGGAACCTGGCTTGAAACGCTGAACAATATTGCCATTTATATCATAACCACCCTCAGAAAAGAGAATATATCTCTTGCCCTCTTTCAACTCTTGGGTGATCTGATTCATTATTTTAAAGTTTTGACGAACATTGCCAAGGGCAAGTCTCTTTGCTCCAAGCAGGTCTACCAATTCTCTAACGAGAAAACCGTAAGATTTTGCCTTGTCCATAACAAAGGTGCAAGGATTACGGTGTGCATACATAATACCTAGGGCGTCGTATTTGCCCTGATGATTAGGATACATAACATAGCCATTTTCTTCTGGTAGGTTTTCTGTGCCAAATACCTGGGTGGTAATCCTGGCAGATTTTTTAAGGTAACGGATAAGTCTGATAGCATATGCGTATCTGGTCTTTTCCGAGTATTTATCTTTATTCTTAATCATTTTACGCATTGCAGGAAGGATTTTAGGTCCTCGTCGAGCGTTTAAAAGAATTGCAAGCAAAAAACGTAACATAACTACTCCTATAAATTACAAAAATCTATTTTATAGTGTAGCATATTAATAAATCTCGTGCCATATATTACAATCTCTCACAAGACTTGTACTCTATGATTAGATAATCACCAGCATGGATTTCTGAATCTAACATATGGTTATTTCTTTTTATAGTGTCTACGAATCTTTCTTTATCAAAGTTTTCCCCATCCATATACTGGTCTGCTATAGTCCATAGGGTGTCTCCAGCCTTTATTTCATATGAATCATAATATGTAAAGCTTGGTCTGCTGGCCTCAGCCTTTGAAAAAGAGGAAAACATAATAAAACCAAGGGCCATGGAAGCGATAATTATAATAGCAAGTCCCCTCTTTCTGTTTCTGACTATTCTCTCGGCGTAAGACAAGTTTTTTGAAGAACCCATATTTAAACCTCCCAATTTAAAAGTATGTTCTAATCATGTTCTGATTTGTGTTCGGAACTTTTGTTCTGATATAAATATAATATTCGAACGAAAGTTTGTCAAGAACAAAATTTCGGAAAATATGTTTGCAAAAGTTTGTTCCTTATGTTATTCTTTTTTTAACAAATGAAAGGAGATATTTCTCTATGGCATATGGTAAAATTTCCGCTAAACAAAGGGAGATTCTTGAGGTAATCAAGACTGCCATCCTTAATAAAGGATACCCTCCTACTGTTCGCGAGTTATGCGATGCTGTTAATCTCAAATCTACATCTTCTATCCATGCTCATCTTGAGACATTGGAAAAAAATGGTTATATAAGACGTGATCCGTCAAAGCCTCGCGCTATCGAGATTGTTGATGACAACTTTAATCTGGTTAGAAAAGAGGTTGTTAATGTTCCACTTTTAGGCCGTGTAGCTGCTGGTCAGCCACTGTTAGCTGTACAAAATATTACGGAGTACTTCCCTATTCCAGCTGAGCACATGCCTAATTCTCAGTCTTTCATGCTCCAGGTCAAAGGGGAGTCCATGATAAATGCCGGCATTTTAGATGGAGATACAATTCTCGTCATGCAACAGGACACTGCCAGAAATGGTGATATGGTTGTGGCCCTAGTGGATGATTCAGCCACTGTAAAGACCTTCTACAAGGAGGATGGCCATATTCGTTTACAGCCTGAAAATGACACTATGGACCCTATTATCGTTGATAATTGCCTGATTTTAGGCAAGGTCTTCGGTGTCTTCAGATTCTTTTAGCTTTTATTCTTTATATCAAAATACTATTAAATAAGGCCCTTCTGAATATCTCAGAAGAGCCTTGTTTGTTTTAAAAGTAATTTTCTACTTATAAATAGATTATCTCCTATCTACTTTTATAAGTCGCTGGCATCAATAATTATTCCATCTTTCCAGATGCGCTCCAAATCATAGAATAACCTATCTTCTTCAGAGAATAGGTGAACAATTACATCCTCGTAGTCCATAAGAACCCATGTGCTTTGTCTATTACCTTCGATTGATTTAGCATGAATATTGTTTTCATACATAATCCTGTCTACTTCGTCTTGCATAGCGTTCAACTGTGACTGATTGCTGGCTGATGCCACAATAAAGTAATCAGCCATAACGCTTACATTTGATATATCAATTGCCTTAATATCAATTGCTTTTTTATCATCTAAAGCCTTGGCAATAAGTCTTGCCATCTCTCTTGAATCCATCTTTACCTCCAAATTATCTTTTAATATTTTTACTATTCCTTTTTTCCAGGAAAGAAACATAGTATTCATAAGTGTCTAGTGTCATTGGGTCAAATATATCCTGGTTTTGATTGAGATATTCTATGGTGTCCTCCAAAATCATAAAGACGCAATTGTCTAAATCATGGAAGGCCTCGTATCTCAATACGTCTAATCTAGGCTGTTTGTTTCTGCCTGGCTCAATATAGTCTGCCACAAATATGATTTTGTCTAGGAGACTCATGTCAGGACAGCCAGTGGTGTGAACTGTAATGGCATGGCATATCTGCTCATCATCTATTTCGTATTTGTTTTTTGCAAAATATGCTCCTACTTTACCGTGTAATAGGTGAGGATATTTATATTCTATATCCCTGATTTCTATCTTGTTTTTCTTGCAAATAGAAAGCCTTTTCTCATCTGTAATGCATTTAGCGCTATCATGTAAAAGGCCTGCCACCATTGCTGCAACCGCTGGATAATTCCAGGCAGAAGCAAGCATGTAGGCTGTATTTGCCACCCCTATAGTGTGCTTAAATCTAGAGGAGGAAAGCTCTTTTCTCATCTCCTCTTCTAGGGATTTGATTGTATCAGGACTGTAGAATCTTTTGCTATATAAATTATGATCTAATATATAGTCATATACCCGGTCAGGAAGTAGCTCTTTGACAGAAGGATCAGTATAGAAATTGTCCCTGATATAAGATGAAGAAAGACTGTTTGCCTTGTAATCAATCAGGAAAAAGTCCCCTTCAAAGAGTCTTTTATTCTCAAAAATGGCCTGGTTTATCTTTTCCGTGTCATCCCCTAATCTAGGAGCACCAAGAACTGTGGCTTTGCTAGAGATGATCTCAGGCTTTACCCAATTTTTAAAGTTGATAAGGCTGTCGCTACCCATTATGAAAAATAATTCATCATCTTCTCTTTCTAGAGAAAGCTCAGAAAAAGTAATATATGAATAGCTTTTTCCAGACCTATAGATTTCCCTGTCGTCTATCAGCAGCCTATCCTGGCCAGATAGGGCAAGTTTTAGCATATCTAGCCTGCACATATCTGAAATAGTCTCAGCGCTATCCTTGTGAGGAGGATTGCCTGCTATAAGGAAATAGACCTGGTCTAAATCAAATTGCTTTAAAGCAGCCTCTGCTATTTCTATATGGGTTTTATGAATTGGATTAAAGGTTCCACCATATATGCCAATTCTCATTTTAAGTCTCCTGTTTTACGTTAATCACTGGTCTATTTAGGAAGCACAATAGTAGGCTTCTTAGATGGTCTATAAAGAATAATCTTGCGTCCGATTACTCTTACAACCTCTGAATGTGTTCTCTCTGCAAGAATCTGAGCCATTGCAGAAGGGTTTTCAAAACAGTTCTTTAAAACATTAATTTTAATTAATTCTCTTGCCTCTAAGGCTTCGTCAACTGCCTGAGTATATTCTGGAGTCAGGGCTGCCTTGCCAATTTGGAGAATTGGGCTCATATCAGAAGCAAGGGATGATAAATATGCTCTTTGTTTATTAGTCATTTCATTTTCCTTTCAATTGCTTGGATTACTTGTAATAATCAAACATAAATCCATACATGCGAACGGTGTCTCCGTCCTTGATTCCCTTTTCCTCTAATTCCTTTAGGATACCCTGCTCCTTAAGGAAGTTTTGGAAGAATAAGAATCCCTTTTCTGATTCAAGATTGGTATAGCCTAACATCTTTTCAATTCTAGGCCCCTCAACTACATAATCACCCTCATCATTGATTTCAATGGTGTAAGGCTCCTCTATAAAGGCTCTAATAGTAGGATCGAATTCCTGCTCATAAACGATAGGTGCATCATCGCAGGACTCAAGCAATCTCACAACCTCGTATAAAAGATCCTTGATTCCCTGTCCGCTAACTGCGGATATAGGAAAGACCTTGATTCCCTTAGGCTCAAATTCTGCCCTTAATTCATCCATTATTATGCTTGAAGCCTCCCCTAATACGTCCATTTTGTTGGCCGCAATCACCTGTGGCTTCTTTAAAAGATTTGGGTCATAGGCTTCAAGTTCTGAAGAAATAGTTTTGATATCGGTAATAGGATCTCTACCCTCCACAGAAGCCCCATCTACCATATGAATAATGACTTTTGTCCTTTCTATATGGCGAAGGAACTCATGGCCCAGGCCAATTCCCTCAGATGCCCCCTCTATAAGACCAGGGATATCTGCTATTACAAAACCATTAATATCATCCACATCTACAACTCCAAGATTTGGACTTAAAGTTGTAAAATGATAGTTTCCAATTTTAGGATCCGCATTGGTAACTCTTGAAAGAAATGTTGATTTACCAACGTTTGGATAACCAACCAGGCCTACATCAGCAATAACCTTTAACTCTAATATAACCTCGAGTTCGATACTGTCAATGCCTGGCTTTGCATATTTTGGTGCTTGCATTGTAGAAGTGGCAAAATGCTGGTTGCCCAGACCTCCCTTTCCACCAGGGAGAACTACCTGTCTTCTATTGTCTCCGGACATATCTGCAATAACCTTGCCGCTTTCGGCATCTTTAACAACTGTGCCCTCAGGAACCTTTAGGATTAAGTCCTGGCCATTTTTACCATGGCAGTTGTCCTTGCCACCCTCCTGACCATTTTCAGCAGCAAATTTACGGCGGTGTCTGTAGTCCACAAGGGTGTTCATGCCTTCGTCTACTACAAAGATAACATCTCCGCCCTTGCCGCCGTCGCCACCATTAGGGCCACCGTTTGGCACATACTTTTCACGCCTGAAAGAAACGTGGCCATCGCCACCCTTTCCAGACTTAATAATAATTTTTGCACGATCTGCAAAACTCATACTAACTCCTTCTGCCAACTATCCTAGACGGCATTATATGTCTTCTAAGTTGGCCTAAAAAATTGATCATCTTTGACGAATAATTCATCTAGACCAATTGGTTAATAACTGCGAAAAAAATAACCCGACTAACGTAATCGTAGCCGGGTCATAAATTACTGTTCTACTGGATAGACAGAAGCCTGCTTCTTGTCTCTACCTTTTCTTTCGAAACGGAGTACGCCGTCAACCAAAGCGAAAAGTGTATCATCTCCACCGAGACCTACGTTTGTGCCTGGAAGAATCTTTGTACCACGCTGTCTGTAAAGAATATTGCCAGCCTTTACGAACTGACCGTCTGCTCTTTTAGCGCCTAATCTCTTAGACTCAGAATCTCTACCGTTCTTGGTAGAACCAACACCCTTTTTATGAGCGAAGAACTGAAGGTTCATCTGTAACATGTCTTACACCTCCTTGTAATGCAATGATAAATAATCATCGCCGTATTGTTGTTTGATTTCGTCCAAACCAAGCATCAGGCTGTCTACTAATAATCTACAATCATGACTCATTACATCATCTGTAAAAGTCATAACCATATGTCCGCCATCCTGACTCATGTCCAAAGAAAATCCCTGGTCTGTAAACTTTTCAATACTATTGAAAGTGTTGATAACCAGTGCTGAAACTGCAGAGCAAACTATATCATAGCCCTCATCTGCAAATCCTGCATGACCATCCAAGGCAATGCTTGTAATATTTTCTTTGTGTTTGGAAATAACTACGCTAATCATAATTAGCCATTAATCTTTTCGATCTTAACCTGTGTGAAAGCTTGTCTGTGACCGTTTTTGTTGTGGTAACCTGTTTTTCTCTTGTACTTGTAAACGATTACCTTCTTTGCTCTGCCTTCTTTAACAACAGAAGCCTCAACTGTAGCACCCTTAACTGTTGGGTCGCCAACCTTGAGATCCTTGTCGCTAACAGCAAGAACCTGATCAAAAGTAACCTTCTGTCCAGCTTCTACTCCAAGCTTTTCAATGGTAATGATATCGCCTTCAGAAACTTTGTACTGCTTACCACCTGTTGCAATAATTGCGTACATGGCATGTCCTCCTTTTATCATTACTCGCCAGTTTCGGTGGCATTTCCTTGTGAAATGCTCTTTTAAAACCACACTGAGCGGCATACTCAAGTATAATAGCACAGAGAAAGAACTCAGTCAATACTAAGTATTTAGTCAATTTCGTGAATAGATCCCAGATGCTTTTTTAAATAGATATCCAGATTGCTAAGATGCTGGTCTGCGGACTTGCTCTTTTTTACCTCATCAGCAATACAATGCCTGCAGGCAGACCTGAGGTCAGCCTCCTCAGAATCAGTAAACCAAAGGTTAAACTGGTCTTCCAACTCGATTTCAGAGTCCTCTTTAAATTTAAACTTAGAAATCTGCATAGTCATTTGAGACTCAGCCCTTTGATTTACAGCATTTTTAATATCTGCAGTAATATCATTCTCAGGGAACTCATGCTGGTACTTTTTGATTTCATCCTCAGCGATAGCCTCTGATTTAAGGCTGATGATGGAAATTAATTTTCCTATATCCATAAAAACCCTCCATTTTATAGATTAGTAATAAAGGAAATCCACTATGATTCAATTCTTGTAGGAATGCTTTGACTAATGGGAGCATATATCCTGCTTCTTGTTATTTCCATTAGGCCAAGCCTGGTAAATCCATGAATTGCCACATTTGACATGTCATCTTGGAAGGAAGAATTTAAGACCTCAATAATTTGTGCTTCCTCCTTAGGACTTACCTTTAAAAAATCTACTATAATAATACCCGAAATTGACCTTCTTCTCAATTCTATGGCAATTTTTTGGGCAGCAAGTATATTTGTTTTTAAGAAATTGTCCTTGCCATAGTTCTTTCCAGAATTTACATCAATTACTGTCATGGCTTCGGTTTCTTCTATAAGTATATTTCCCCCATTTTTAAGGAAAGCAACCTTGTTTATAGACTTGTTTAAAATGCTAGTAAATTCATATAAGTCCCATAGACTAACTTGGTCGTCCTTATATAAGACATCATCAGATAGACCTTGCAAGTTAGGAATATCAGTAATAATCTTTGCCTTATTTGCAAATTTATGGATATAGTAAGCTACCACTCCCCTATCCTCATAGTTTTCACTGCAAAAATTGCAGGAATAGGGTTTTGTTCCTTTGGGATCTTGGCTTATGCATACATAAAAAGAATCACCCTGGCATACCTTTTTATTCTCAGAATGTCTTTCTATAAATTCTTGGCTTTTTAACTTTTTATTCTCGATAAATCCCTTTTCCTTATTGTCAAAGACCAATATGGAAGCATCAATGTCCTTTAAGACCTTTTCCACTTTTCCAAGACGCTTCATTCCCACCTTGCTGGCATCAATATTGATAATATCTATTGCATTATCTTTTTCATCAAATGAAACAAGGAGCCGAAGCTCCTTATCTAAATATATACCCTTTGCAATAACAACTTTATTAATGGTCATCACCAATGTCTCCCAAAGAAATAAAGGCGTCGCTTTCACCGGTAAACATATCTATTCTTTTGATATCAAGGGACAAATCGTCAAATTCAGGCAGGCCCAAGTATTCATGAAAGGCTTTTACCACAAGCTCAGGCTTAATATTGTCAGAACTACCTGAAGAAAGCAAAAAGTCGTAAACTGGTACATTGTCTTTAAATGACAAATCGAACCTATAGATTAAAGGTTTTAAATCTAACTCTCTTTCTCCCTTTTTGGTCTTTTTAATAATATTAATAGCATATGCTTCATCAAAGAATTTTTGCTTAAGGTCCAAAAGATTGTCTATGTAGCAAATATCATCCTTTGGATTTTTGTATGTGACAATATAGGAAGCGGCTGTAACTGCTGTCATAGCCTTTTCAGCATTATCTGGCAGGTATTTAAAGGTCTTTATATCCAGGCCCTCTACCATATTATCATTTAAGGCCTTTATAGCCTCCTTGCTATTTACATCTTCTTTAATATCGATGTCCATATATTCTCCCTCAGATGTAAGACCTACACCCAGAGGGGAGGCAAAGGACATGATTTGATGAGGATTAAATCCCTCTGAGTATTTAATAGGGAGACCAGACCTCTTTACTGCCTTTTGGAAGAAACGCATCAGGTCCAGGTGGCCTACATATCTCATTACTCCTAATTTTTCAAATCTAATTCTAACGCGCATGGCATACCCCCGTATTTAAATCCAGGCATCCACAAGCATTGCATGCCATTTTACAATTTTTAGTGACTGAGCCTGCCATTGCATTATTCCATTCCCTCTTGAGGAAATCTTTGGTAACGTGACAGTCTATAAAATCCCATGGGAAAATCTCGTCTAGGTCACGCTGCCTATAAGCATAAAAATCAATGGAGATATTATTCTTTTCAAAGGCTGCCAGCCATTTGTCAAAGTCAAAGAAATCTCCCCAGGCATCAAAGTAACAACCGCTCAGATAGGCATCTAAAATAGCAGGTGCAAGTCGTCTGTCACCTCTGGCAAACACACCCTCTAAAACTGTTACATCAGAATGATGCCAATTGTATTTGAGAGATTTGGCATTTAGTTGGGCCTTCATCTCGTCGTTTACTACCTTGGCACGTCTAAGATATTCTCCTGCCTCATACATAGGTGCCCACTGGAAAGGGGTAAAAGGCTTTGGTACAAAGAAAGATGTAGAAATGGTAATCTGACACTTTCCCTGTCTTTGGTCCTTTGGCACTGTGGCATAGTATTCTTTTGCAATTTCATTGGCAAGACGAGGAATCTCCTGCATGTCCTCATCTGTCTCCGTAGGAAGGCCAAGCATAAAGTATAGTTTTACCTTGTTCCATCCTCCCTCAAAAGCCATGTGGGCACCGCCGATGATGTCCTCAACAGTAAGACCCTTGTTTATAACATCCCTCATTCTCTGGCTGCCAGCCTCAGGAGCAAAAGTGATGCTAGACTTTCTAACATCCTGGACCTTGCTCATTACATCTAGAGAAAAGGCGTCAATACGAAGACTAGGCAGGGAAACATTTACACCTTCAGACAGGCAATCATTGATGAGAAAGTCCATAAGTTCTCCAAGGGCATGATAATCGCTGGAAGACAGAGAGGAAAGAGATATTTCCTCGTGTCCGGTGGATGCCAAAAGTTCCTTTGCCTGATTCTTGAGAACCTCAACAGATTTTTCCCTATTTGGTCTATAAATCATGCCGGCCTGGCAGAATCTACATCCTCTGATACATCCTCTCTGAATCTCCAGGACCACCCTGTCCTGGATGGCTCTTACAAAAGGAATCAGCATCTTTGTAGGATATGGGCTCTCGTCCATATTGATTACAACCTGTCTAACGATCTTTGCTGGCACATCCTCATAAATAGGGCCAAAGGATTTTATAGTGCCATCCTCATTGTATTTAGCCTCATAAAAAGCAGGTACGTAAATGCCAGGAATCTGGCAGGCTTTTCTAAGGAAGGCCATCCTATCAAGACCCTTAGCCTTACACTCTTTATAAAGGTCTAAGAGAGAGTTGTAGCTGGTCTCTCCCTCTCCCACATATACGATATCTACAAAATCTGCAATTGGCTCAGGGTTTGTAGCGCATGGACCACCTACAATGACGATTGGGTCACCATCTTTTCTGTCCTTTGAAAGAAATGACAGGCCAGCCAGGTCCAGAATCTGGAGAATATTGGTGTAGCACATTTCATACTGAAGGGTCATACCAATAAAATCAAAATCTTTTATTGCATCCTGGGATTCCAACGCAAAAAGAGGTATATTCCTATCTTTCATGATTTTATGCAAATCAGGCCATGGGGAATATACCCTTTCACAATATGTGTCATCACGGCGATTTAACATATCGTAAAGGATTGCTATGCCAAGATGAGACATGCCTACCTCGTAGACATCAGGAAAGCACATGGCAAAGCGGATGTCTACATCAGCAGGATTCTTAATAACACTATTAAATTCGTTGCCGATATATCGTGCAGGCTTATCGATCTGCATCAAAATATCGTCAGATAATGCAAGTTTCTTCATAAATAATTAGCGTTGCGCAAGCTCAGAGGTAATGTCTTCCCAGGTGACACCCTTTTCCACCATAAGTACCATCATATGGTACAGGAAATCGGATATCTCGTATTTGGTTTCCTCATTTGCAGGATTTTTGGCTGCAATAATTATCTCTGTAGCCTCCTCTCCTACCTTTTTGAGAATCTTGTCAATTCCCTTGTCAAAGAGGTAGTTAGTGTATGAACCCTCCTTAGGGTTTACCTTGCGGTCTTTAATAACAGCATACACATCCTCAAATACCTTTAGTGGGTTGCGCTCTATATACTCCTTTTTAACTATCTCATTAAAGAAGCAGGTGTAATTGCCAGTGTGGCAAGCTGCTCCTACCTGAGAAACCTTCGCCAAAATGGTATCAAAATCACAATCGGCAGTCAATGACTTAACATATTGGAAGTGACCTGAGGTCTCCCCTTTCACCCACAGGGACTGTCTTGACCTGGAGAAATATGTCATCTTGCCTGTGCGGATGGTGGTGTCAAAAGATTCCTGATTCATGTAAGCCATCATAAGGACCTCTCCGGTTTGGAAGTCTTGGGCAATAGCAGGAACCAATCCATCTGAGTTAGGTTTTAAATCAGACCAAGAAAGTTTTGGCTCAAAATTGTCCATTTTGATGCCCACATCAGAAAGCTCAGCCTTTAGTTGCATTACGTTGGAATTAACGTGGTTGATAAACATACCAGAAATTCCGCGGATCTGATCTGACTTTAAAAGTTTTTCTATGTATTCAAAATTATAGTCATCTACCTGGACTATATATGGGATATTTGTAATATTTTCTAGTCCCTCTAAAAGCTCTGTATTCAGGATTAAAAGTTCGTGAATACTGTCTGGCAAGAAATCCTTGGTTTTAAAGAGGAAGTCTACTGTAGAGAGACTTACCAGCATTTTTTGAGGGCCAAATCTGGCACTAGCCTCTTTGATTAGGTCGATGGTCTCAGGCTTTGAACCATTTAAAATAACCTCTACGCATCCTGCATAGAGCAATTTTTTAACATCCTCCAGCCTCTTGATGTTTCCACCGCCGGCGGTTTTAATCTGAATATTCCTGTTGATTTCCCTTATAGCGAGAATATTTTTTTCGTGCTCCTCATCATCAGTGGAAAGATCAAAGCATATAATCTTATCAATTCCAGAATCGTCATAAACTGATGCCAATTCCAAAACATCCTTTTTTACTGATAAATCACTAGGGCTTTTAACAGCCATGCCATCTTTGATGTAGATGGTGGCGACTATATTTTTGTGTTCCATTTTAAAACTCCTCAATAAATTTTAGATAAGACCCTTTGTAGTCATGGTGCTGGTAATTCTCTCATCCACTATAGTGGCCTGGTCTAAAGCCTTTGCAAAGGCTTTAAATAGCCCCTCTGCCATGTGGTGAGAATTTCCTGGAGAAAGGACTTTCATGTGTAGATTCATGGCCGCGGAATAAGAAATGGCATAAAAAAATTCCTTTACCATCTCTGTGTCCATATATCCAATTTTTTCTGTTGGAAAGTCTGCTTCAAAGGAAAAGTATGGTCTGCCGGAAAGATCGATAGCTACTAGGACTAAAACCTCGTCCATAGGCAATATACAAGACCCGTACCTCTGTATGCCTATCTTGCCACCGCAGGCCTTTTTGATAGCATTGCCCAGGACAATACCGGTGTCTTCGATGGTGTGATGACTGTCTACCTGCAAATCTCCTTTGATATCACAGGCTAAATTGAAAAGACCATGCCTAGTAAAGGAATCTAGCATGTGGTCAAAAAATCCAATGCCAGAACTGCCCTCAAATATGCCTGTCCCATCCAAAGAAAAATCTATTGTTATGTCGGTCTCTTTAGTTTTACGGGCTACCTTTGCCCTGCGTTCTTCAGCCATAATCCCCCCAAGTGTTTAAATGTCTTCAAAACGTACTTTTATAGAATTTGCGTGAGCTGTCAGTTGCTCGTTATTCGCAAATTTAACTATGTCAGGATATACCTTTTCAAGGGCACTCCTACTATATGATATTATACTAGATTTCTTAATAAAATCATCCACAGAAAGAGGTGAAAAAAACTTTGCTGTACCATTTGTAGGAAGCACGTGGTTTGGTCCTGCAAAATAGTCACCTAAAGGCTCAGAGGAATACTGGCCAAGGAAAATTGCACCAGCATTTTTTATGTAGGTCATATCCTCAAATGGATTTGCGGTAACAATTTCTAAGTGCTCTGATGCAATGGCGTTTACGCAATTAAAGGCATCCTCCTTGCTATCTGCCACCAGCAAATACCCAAAGTTATCCAGTGACTTTTGGATTATATCTTTTCTAGATAAAATATTTGTAAATCGAACAATCTCTTTTTCTACTTCATCAGCCAGTTTTTCGCTGCAAGTAACGAGAATTGCCGATGCCAACTCGTCATGCTCAGCCTGGGATAAAAGGTCTGCTGCCACATAGGTAGGATTTGCAGTTTCATCAGCCAAAACCAGGATTTCTGAAGGTCCGGCGATAGAGTCAATTGCCACGTGTCCAAATACATTCTTTTTCGCCAAGGCCACAAAGATATTGCCAGGTCCTACAATCTTATCCACTTTTGGAATGGACTCAGTACCAAAAGCAAGGGCAGCGATGGCTTGCGCTCCGCCACATTTATAGATGGCGTCTACTCCCGCCTCATTTGCTGCCACAAGTGTGCTAGGGTTTACATTTCCCTCCTTGTCACAAGGGGTAGTCATATAAATGTTTTTAACCCCTGCCACCTTGGCTGGCATAACATTCATCAGCACAGAACTAGGATATACGGCCTTACCTCCAGGCACATATACGCCTACATTCTCTATAGCCGTAATCTTTTGTCCTAAAACTATACCTTCCTCAGATGTAAACCATGAGTTTTGTTTTTGCTTGCTGTGGTAATCTCTAATATTGACCAGGGATTTTCTTATAACCTCTACTAATTCCTCTGGGACAAGAGAATATGCCTTTTCAATCTCCTCTTTTGTTACCTTTACAGAGTCCTTATCTATGACTGCCTTATCAAATTCCTTAGTGTAGGCAAAAAGGGCCTCGTCCCCCTTTTCCCTAACAGAATTCACAATAGTATTAACAGTGCTTTCATACTGGCTATACTGGTGAGGGCTGCGTTTTAAAAGGCTTTCTAGGATGTTGTCTATAGTTTCCGATGTGAGTTTCAATTTACGCATTTTCTAGTGCTCCCTTCAGTTTTTCAATCAAGTCAGTGATTCTCTCATTTTCCATTTTCATAGACACTTGGTTTACCACCATTCGTGCAGAAAGTGGGCATACTTCCTCCAATACCACAAGGCCATTTTCTCTAAGAGTAGAACCGGTTTCTACTATGTCCACAATAACCTCTGATAGGCCTACGATTGGGGCTAGCTCAATAGAACCATTTAATTTAATAATCTCTACAGTTTGGTTTTTTGTATTGTAGAAATAGTCTTTTGCAATGCGAGGATATTTGCTGGCAACCCTGATTAACTCATGGCTCTTTAAATAGCCCTCAGCCTCCTTTGGCCCGCATACACACATGCGGCATTTTCCAAAACCAAGGTCTAAAACCTCGTAGATGTTTCTGTTTTCCTCCAGAATTATGTCAGACCCTACTACACCGATATCGGCAGCACCATAATCCACATAGGTAGGCACGTCAGGTCCCTTGGCTAAAAAGAATTTTAGTTTTAATTCCTCGTTAGTAAAAATCAGTTTTCTAGTGTCCGGGTCTTTCATCTCCTGGCAGGTAATGCCTATTTTTTCCAAAAGTCCAAGAGTTTGATTTGCAAGTCTGCCCTTGCAAAGGGCAAAGGTTAAATATCTATCACTCATTGTTTCTCTCCAATGCTAACATAAGTTGATCAATAGTAATGGCAAATCCAATTGCCGGTGAGTCCTTTCCAAAATGGCTCAGGAGTGAATCGTACCTGCCTCCCTTTACCAGAGGCTCTCCAACTCCATAGGAATAGCCGGTGAAAATAATGCCGGTGTAATACCGGTACTCAGAAATCATTCCCAGTTCAAAGGAGATATAATCCAAGACCTTATTCTCCTCTAAAAGGCTATATAATTTCATCAAGTATTCTAGGGCATCGTGGACTTTTTTATATTTCTTTGCCTTGAGCAGATATGGCTCCCACTCCTTTGGAGAATTCATTATCTTGCCTGTGATCTCAAACAAGTCAATCAAGTTTTGATTTACATTATTTGCCTCCAGCAAATCTTTGGCCCCATAAAAATTTTTGTTGGAGATAAGTTTTACAAGTCTTATCTTTATATCCTCAGACAGATTTGTAGCATCAATCAGCCCCCTTACAATATCCCTATGTCCAACTCCGATTTCAAAGACCTTTAATCCGGAGTTTTTAAGGGCGTTTACTACGATAGTGAGAATTTCAGCATCTGCTTCCACTGTGCTGTCCCCAATAAACTCACAGCCTGCCTGGGTGCTTTCCTTTAATCTGCCCTGTAGAGAATGATAATTGATAAAGACATTGCCCTCATAACAAAGTTTTACAGGCTCGTCTGTATCTGAGAAATACATGGCTGCAGCCCTGCCTATTGATGGGGTGATATCTGGTCTCAGGACTAGTGTCTCACCTTCTCTATCAAAAAATTTAAACATTTCATTTGATTCTACAGACCCAACCTCCTTGGAAAAGGTATCAAAATATTCAAATGTAGGAGTGGAAATTGGGCTGTATCCAAATCCTTTGAAACATTTTCTAAGGCCATACAAAACATCTAATCTTTTCTCATATTCTGAGTTGTAGATGTCTCTGACTCCCTCTGGAGTATGTAATGTCAAATTTTTCATAGTTGCTCCTTTTTATATTTCTGAATACTTTAGTCTGCTAATGTAATAAAGTGATTATATAAAAGTTAAGCCACAGAGTCAAGCCCTGCGGCTATTTAAGTCAAGGTTAATCATGTCGAGATAAGGCACAAGAAGGTTTGTTTTGGGCCCAAAAAAGTATTTCTCATCCAATTCCTCAATGCGAAAACTTTTTCTGCCTCCCTCTTCCATCCTGTCCCAAAATACCTTCAAATCCTTGTATGGCAAGTAATAATAGGTATCTCTTTCAGTGAAAAATATAAGGATAAAGGCAAGGCCATCCTGTTCTTCAAATTTGCCCATAAAATCAATTTGATGTGGGTGAATATTTTGAAGGGGAAAGGTGTCCTTAGTGCACTCTTTTGCGTCAAAACATACTGGTATCCCCTGAATGGCACCAACATAATCTACAGTGGATTTTTGGTCAAAGTAGGCAAGGGTAATATGCCTGGTCTTCGGATCCATATCTATAGGGGTGATAGGTGTAGGAATCTTTTGAATCAAAGCCAGCTTATTTTCTTCATATATTTCATTTGTTTTGTTGATAAAGTCTTCAAAGGTGGAACCCCTGAGACCTCTTGATTTAAAGGTAGACATTAAAGTCCTCCGGTGTCTTGGCCACATATTTATCTCCATTTTCAAACTCAATGGAATAGGCGTGGAGCAATTGATTTTTAACTTTCATTTTTTTGTTAATCTCTGGATTGCCGTATTTCATGTCTCCTAAAATAGGATGATTTATTGAGGCAAGGTGGGCCCTGATTTGGTGGGTCCTACCAGTGATTAGGTGAATCTCCAGCAAAGTTAAGCCATTTTTCAATTCCTTGATTGGCCTGTAACTGGTCCTGATTTCTTTGGCATTTTCTCTTGGCCTATCTAATATTTCTACCTTGTTACTTTTCTGGTCTTTGTATAGAAATCCAGATATCTCCTCAGTGCCCTCTACTTTGCCCAAAACTATAGCCTGATACATCTTTTTACAAGACCTTTCTTTTAGGGCTTTACCAAGACTCTGGGCGCTTTTTAGGTTTTTTGCAAAAAGAATTATGCCAGAGGTGTTCCTATCCAGCCTATTTGCTATACTAGGATGAAAAATCTTAAATGATTCTTTGGATAATTGGCCACTATTTATCATATAAGAAATTGCCATCTCATTAATAGATATATCATCTTCTGCATCCTTTTGAGACTTTATGCCAGAGGGCTTATTAATGATGATCATATCTGAGTCCTCAAATACTATATCTATTTTTGGGTCAACTTTAGAAAGCCTATAATATAGGGAATCTGACTCTGACTCTCCCCTCATTTTTTCGTAGGTTTCGTCGCTGAGCCATAATTTGACATTGTCACCACTTATAAGTTTTTCTGTCCCATCAGCCTTTTTATCGTTTAAGGTGATATTCTTCTTTCTCAGCATCTTGTAAATAAAAGAAGATGGTGCCTCAGAAAGAATTCTTTTTAAATACTTGTCAAAACGCTGATTTGAATTAGCGTCATCTATTATTAATTCAATCATTTACTTTCTTTTATTATTCCTATTGTTGGAGCTTTTATTCATCCTTGGCTTTTTGCCTGCCCTTGGAGAATTGTTATTACTAGTATTTTTATTGTCCTTAGAACTTTGTCTTTTCTTGTCGTGGAAGTCCTGTTTGAACTTCCTAGGAGGGATAAGGCAATTCTCTCCAAAGCCTATCAAATCCTCCCTGCCGGCCTTTATGAGGGCCTCCTTTACCAAGTCATAATTCTCAGGCCTCTTGTACTGAATCAAGGCTCTTTGCATGGCCTTTTCATGAGGATTCTTGCAGATATAAACAGCTTTCATATCCCTAGGGTCAATCTCAGTATAGTACATAGTGGTAGAAATTGTACTAGGTGTAGGATAAAAGTCCTGTACCTGCTCTGGGTTTAGATGGTGGTCTCGCAAATATTCTGCCAAGGCAATGGCATCATCTAGGGTTGAGCCGGGATGGGATGACATGAGATAAGGAACCAGGTATTGCTTGAGGCCTAGTTCTTTATTTATTTTTTCATATTTTTTGCAAAAACTGTTGTATACAGATATGTCAGGCTTTCCCAGATACTTTAATACATTGTTTGAAATGTGCTCTGGAGCCACCTTTAATTGGCCGCTGACATGGTATTTACAAAGTTCTCTGATAAAGGTGTCATCCTTGCCATACATGGCATAATCAAACCTGACTCCAGATCTGACAAAGACTTTTTTTACCTTTGGTACCTTTCGCAATTTTCTAAGAAGGGACACATAATCCTTGTGGTCCACTTCTAGATTAGGGCATTTTTGCGGAGCCAGACACTGTCTGTTGGTGCATACTCCCTTTGTTAATTGCTTTTTACATGATGGCTGCCTAAAGTTTGCAGTAGGACCCCCTACATCATGGATATAGCCTTTAAAGTCTTTATCCTTTGTAATCAACTCAGCCTCTTTTACAATAGACTCGTGGCTTCTAGTCTGAATTATCCTACCCTGGTGAAAGGTCAGGGCGCAGAAAGAACATCCACCAAAACATCCCCTATTGCTAATCAAAGAAAACTTTACCTCTTTAATAGCTGGAATGCCTCCATCCTTTTCATACATAGGATGGTATGTCCTCATGTAATCAATGGCATAAATATCATCCATTTCCTGCTGGCTAAGTGGTTTCTGAGGAGGATTTTGGATGACAAACATGGCATTGTCATAGGTCTCTACCAGTTTTTTTGCTGTGAAAGGATCAGTGTTTATATACTGGGTATAAAAGGACCTAGCATAAGTCTCTTTATTTGCCTTTATATCCTCAAAACAAGGCAATATAATGCCGTCCTCAGTAAAGGACTTGTCCCTGGATTTAAATACTGTTCCGTCTATATAGGTAATGTCCTTTACATCCATTCCGGAGGCCAGGCAATCTGCGATTTCAATAATGGACCTCTCTCCCATTCCATAGGAGATAATATCTGCACCAGAATCCAGCAAAATTGATCTTCTCACCTTATTTGACCAGTAATCGTAGTGGCCTAGGCGACGGAGAGATGCCTCTATTCCACCTATAATAATTGGCTTTTCTTTGTAGGTGTGTCGGATTAGGTTGCAATAAACAATTGTGGCATAGTCAGGGCGCAGTCCAATTTTCCCTCCTGGAGAATAATTGTCAAAATCCCTCCTATGTTTGGATACGGAGTAATGGTTAACCATGGAATCCATGTTACCTGCGCTAACTAAAAATCCGTATTTTGGCTCACCTAATATATTGATAGAATTATCATTTTTCCAATCAGGCTGGGCTATTATTCCTACAGAATAGCCGTGTAATTCTAAAAGACGACAAATAATGGCAGCCCCAAAGGAAGGATGGTCTACATAGGCATCCCCACACACATAGACAAAATCTAATTGGTCTATGCCCCTCTCTTTCATGTCTCTTTTGCTTACTGGTAAAAATCTACTCATAAATCCCTTTAACTAATTAGAGGCATCCAATGGATGCCTCGACTAAACTTTATTACCTCAAGGCAAATCCAATTGCCATCAGAGTACTTAATTTCTTTTAAGCCTTATTCCTTGTTAAAAAACTGCTCAGGAATATCAAGTGCAGGAAGATCATCATCATTGCCTGCAGGAGCCTGGTTAACCTGTGGCTCAGCCACTGGTGGCTCTTCTCTGTGAGCAGGCTCATTTGAAAGAGAATTAGCAGGATCAGAGGCCCCATCATTAAGAGACTCTGGCACTAGGCTGGCCCTGTTGTCCTCAACCACTTTTAAGTATGCATCTAGGGTAGAAATAAACTGGTCATCTCTAGCCCTTGTTGTCTCAATAGAATTAGCGAGAATTGTTTGGATGTTTGCCAACAATTCATCTGTATAATTGATAGCCCCAATTCGAATATTGTTGGCTTCCTCTGTAGCCTTGTCAATTTTCTCCTGGGCATTCTTTTGAGCGATAAGAATAACCTCATTGGCCTGAGCATATGCTTGCTGCATAATCTGATGCTCATTAACTAACTCGTTTGTCTGAATCTGAGCCCTGTTAATAATCTCCTCTGCCTTTGCATGGGCATCGGCTAAAATCTGCTCTCGGTTTGCAATCATTCTCTGATATTTTCTAATTTCCTCTGGAGTCTTAGATCTTAATTCCTGGAGTAATGATTCCAATTCGTCACGATTGACTGTAATTTTATTGGAAGAGAATGCAGATGGTTTGCATTCATCAATAAATTCCTCGATTTCATCAATAATATCTTCAATCTTACTTGAGCTTGCCATGGTCTTTCTCCTTATCTGCAAATTTAGCTTCTAGTAGAGGTATAACCTGAGGTGGAACAAATAGGCTGATATCTCCCCCATATGACGCAAATTCCTTTGCGACGGTAGAACTTAAATATGAATATTTTAAAGATGTTGTCATAAACAATGTTTCTAACTGAGGATATTGAACCTTGTTGGTCTGAGCCAACTGAATTTCATTCTCAAAATCGGTGACTGCCCTGAGACCTCTAATAATAACTTGAGCATCTAACTCTTTGGCAAAATCAACCAGTAAACCCTCAAAGGAAACAACTTTGACATTGTCTAAATTTTCTGTCAATTCCCTTATAATGGTAACACGTTCATCAATTGAAAACAACGGATTTTTTTGCTTGTTGTTTAGCACTCCAACTATTAGTTCATCGCATAATTTGCTGGCTCTTTCAATGATGTCCAAATGTCCGTAAGTAATAGGATCAAAGCTACCAGGATATATAGCACGTTTCATTTTACGCCTTCTTCAAAAATAAATGTTTATTTGTTTTGTAAACTTTTTCTTTAATTAGTTCATAACCCATATCATCGATATAAGAAAAATCTGTCTCAAGAGATGCCTCAACAATAATCAAGGTAGAATTGCTGATACAAGGCAAGTCCCTTAGGGCTTGTAAAACCTCTTTTTCTATCTCCTTGTTATAAGGAGGATCCATGAAAACAATATCAAATTCTTTTTCAGATTTTAAAGAATTAATTGCAAGGACAACATCGCTAGAAATCACTTTAGAGGACTGTTCGAACTTGCATTTACTAATATTTTTCTTTATTACATTAAGGGCATTTTTATCCTTTTCAACAAAGATTGCAAAAGATGCTCCCCTGCTCAGGGCCTCTATTCCCATCTGACCGCTGCCGGCAAATAGATCAAGAAACCTAGAATCTCTCAGTTCAAAAGCAATCATATTGAAAAGGGTCTCCTTGATTCTGTCGGAGGTAGGTCTGGTAACCAAACCTTCTAAAGTATCAAGTTTTAATCCCCTTCTACTTCCAGAAATAACTCTCATAATTAGTTTGCCTGTAATTTTTTGATGCAATCATCTAACAACTGGTGGGCTGCAAATGTTGCCTCATCACGTATAGCATTCCTAGAGCCTTTCAGCAACAATTTTGAGACTGCACACTTGTTGTCACCGTAGGCACATGCTATATATACTAGGCCAACAGGCTTTTTGTCTGTGCCCCCGTCAGGTCCTGCAATGCCTGTAGAGGAAATGCCAAAGTCTGCCTTTGCTCTCTCCTTTACTCCCATTGCCATTTCTACTGCTGTCTGCTTACTGACAGCACCGTATTTGTCCAATGTGGATTGCTTTACCCCAAGATTTTTCATCTTGGCCTCGTTGGAATATGTAACATAGCCCTCATTAAAAACGAATGAGGCTCCTGGTATATCTACTAAAGAATTTGCAATTTTGCCACCTGTACAAGACTCTGCTGTGGCTACAGAATAACCGTTTTCCTGTAATTTATTAATAATCTGAGAAACATCTACCATTTAATTTTGCTCCTTAAGAACTCCTGTATTTTGATAAATGTAAACAACAAGAGAAAGAACTGTCATAATCAGTGATGCCCAAACTAGGATTGTTCCAAGTACCTGTAAGAAAGGAACATTAAAGTTTGCAACAAGGACAATAATCATAAACATCTGGCAAACTGTTTTAATCTTTCCAAAGATATTTGCAGCAATAACGAGACCGTTTTCTGCAGCGATGAGTCTAAAGCCGGAAATAATAAACTCTCTTGCCACGATAATGATTACAAACCATGCTGGCAGCTGGCCTGTAGAAATAAGACAAATCAGTGCAGAGCAAACTAATAATTTGTCTGCAAGAGGATCCATAAACTTGCCAAAATTGGTAACAAGATTGTATTTGCGTGCAATCTTACCATCCAACAGATCTGTCAGTGAAGCTATGATAAAAATACCATCAGCTATCAGTCTAAATGTCTGATTGTCTGGACCAACTAGCAAAAAGAAAACAAAAAAAGGAATCAATATGATTCGAAACATAGTTAATTTATTAGGTAAGTTCATATCATTTCTCCTATCAAATCATAATCTTCAGATGCATTAACCCTAGCCTTTATAAACTGTCCACTTTCCAATTCCTGGTCAGCCGAAACAAAAATAAAACCATCCACAGATGGTGTGTCTCTGTATGTCCTGCCAACGAAAACTCCCTCATCAACCAGTTTGCCCTCAATAAAGACATCTAATTCTCTACCTATGAAGCCCTCGTTGTTTTGAAGGGAAATTTCCTTTTGCAAGGCCATAACCTCATCTTTCCAGAGGTTTTTAATTTCATCATCGACCTGATTATCCATTTTGGCAGCCACAGTCCCATCTTCCCTAGAGTAGGCAAAGGCTCCAAGACGGTCAAATTTCATGTCAGAAATGAATTGCAAAAGTTCTTTATGCATCTCATCTGTTTCCCCTGGGAAACCGCAAATCAAAGTGGTCCTCAGGCAGATATCAGGCATAGCCTTTTTCAACTTGTCAGCAATAGCCATTATGTCTGCCTTGCTAGTCTTGCGGCCCATCTTTTTGAGAAGGGTGTCATTACAATGCTGTATAGGCATGTCTATATAGTGACAAATCTTTGGCTGACTAGCCATACACTGGATTAACTCATCAGTAATCTCCTCTGGATAGGCATAGAGAATTCTAATCCAGTTAATTCCATCAATTTCACAAAGTTTGTTAAGGAGATCAGGAATGGACTTTTTGCCGTAAATGTCCTGTCCGTACACAGTAGTCTCCTGGGCTACAAGAATGAGTTCCTTTACTCCTGCTTCAGCCAATTCTTTGGCCTCTAACAGGATGTCTTCCATTGGAACTGACCTGTAATCTCCGCGAATATAAGGGATTATGCAATAAGTACATCTCTTGTTGCATCCCTCAGCAATTTTTAGGTATGCGAAATGGCCTCCAGTGGTAAGGACTCTCCTGCCATTCCTAGGCAATCCTTTAAAATCTTTTAAAACAACAGGCTTGGTGCCCTTGTTTGCAAGGACCTCATCTATTGTTTTAACTAATTCATCATAGGAATTGGTGCCAATTACAGCATCCACCTCAGGTAAATCTTTTAATATGTCCTGGGGAAACCTTTGGGCAAGACAACCTGTAACAATGAGGCCCTTTAACTGGCCAGTCTCCTTGTAGGCACCCATTTCAATAATAGTCTGGATGCTTTCTTCCATGGCGTCTGCAATAAAAGAACAAGAGTTAATAACAATAATATCTGCAATGCTTTCGTCATCGCAGATAGTGTATCCCCTGTCCATTAGATCTCCAAGCATATGCTCAGAATCACATAGGTTTTTATCACAACCTAAAGAAACGAATAAAATATTCATAAATTATACGTTTGTATCCTCGTTTAATATCTTCATTGCGCCGTCGTTTAATTCCTTGACAGCGATAGAAAGTGGCTTGTCCTTGTCACCGTGGTCAACAAGTGGCTCAGCCCCATCAATAATCTGACGAGCACGCTTTGCGGTAGCAGCAACGATTGTGTAACGGCTGTTAACAACTGGTTCCTCTCCTACCTCAACATTCTCGTTTACTTTCTCCATAAGTTCCACATAAGATGGATGTATCATAATTAATTACTCCTTTCAAATATCTTTAATTCTTCTTTCATTTGAGCAATAATAGTTTGATTTCTAGAAACCCTAAAATGCTCAGATTGAATAATATTATGAACCTGATCGACTGCCT
>JAIKWH010000070.1 GCA_024684955.1 Pseudobutyrivibrio sp. | reverse complement strand
CACGTAAATATGTCCAACGGCGAATAGTACGGCAAAGCTGCCATCCGAATTCCATTCATTCACCTAAAATCCTAGTATCCTGAATACTTTAAATTATTTTTCAATAACTAGTTCTTTGCATTTCCACTCTTCATTTAAAACTTTATATGATTCAATTCTTTCAAGTTCAACGTCCTTAAATCCAACCGCTTTGTAACAATAATATGCAGGCTCATTATTCTCAAAAACCCCCAGAGATGCTTTCTTTGCTCTGTATATTTCAAAGGCGTATTTAAGCCCAAGTTCAAGCATTTCTTTTCCTTTGCCACTCCCCCTACATTGGGGATTTATAATTACAAAACCAAAACGGAGTTCATCTACTGATTCTCCAGGATTTCTGAGAGTGAAAAATCCAACCATCCCATTTTCATCAAAAGCAGTAAATGCTAGAAGATTATCTATAAAACTAAATTCATTTTTTGTAATAGGATAATTTCCCATTACTCCGGCACTCCACTGATAAAATGAACGTTCATCTTGGCTCCATGAAATAATTACTTCGGCATCTTCCTTTTTATACGGTCTCAATCTAAGCATTTGTTTTTTTACCTCCAAAACCTATAGGTTTTTGATTTTCCTCAGAAAATCAAGAACCGGAGCCTGACCAATATTTTATGAAAGAAAATATTGCCTGGCAAAGCCAGGTTCTTGTGGGCTTTTTCCTTAAGTAGCCCACAAGAAGTCATGACTTCTTTTATAAATAGATTATCATAGAAGTTCCATATTTACAGAAAATTTTTCATAATCTCAGTTTACCAGAGAATCTAAAAAATCCAGCAACGGCTTAGAATAGCCTGTTGCTGGATTTTTTTAACTGTTTTCTTTTAAGCAATCTTCCAACTAACTGCCTGTTTTCTTCCGCTGACAAAATTCTTGTAAATTCCATCCTGTCTCATAAGTTCATCATGCTTTCCCTGTTGAACAATCTTACCTTTATCAATAACAACTATCTGATCAGCATGTCTTACCGTCTTTAGCCTGTGGGCTATCATGATAATGGTCTTTTCTTTCGTCAAATTTTCTATCGCCTGGGTAAGTTCTTTTTCATTCTCAGGATCTACGTTTGCTGTAGCTTCATCTAGGATGATAATCGGAGCGTCCTTCATTATGGCTCTTGCTATAGCTATTCTTTGCTTTTCCCCACCCGAAAGAGTGGCTCCGCCTTCGCCAACCACTGTCTCGTATCCATCGGGAAGCTCCATGATAAACTCATGACAGCAGGCTTTTTTTGCAGCCGCAATAACATCATCCATAGACGCTTCCGGTCTCCCAAATCTAATGTTGCTCGCGATGGTATCTTCGAAGAGATATACCCTTTGGAACACAAAACTGAAATTCTCCATCAGTGAGTCAAAACTGTAATCCCTTACATCTCTACCGCCAAGGGTTACTTGACCTGATTTTACATCCCAGAATCTTGCAATAAGGGATGTAATCGTCGTCTTTCCACCACCTGATGGCCCCACAATGGCTGTTGTGGTCTTTTCCTTTATATCAAGGGTCACATCATCGATGATTGTCCTGTTCTCATAAGCGAAACTTACATGCTCAAGGTGAATATCCCTGTTTTTAGGATGAATGTCCTCGCCATTAATATCCATCTGCTCTATCTCAAGAATTTCATTAACAAGATCAACTCCCCTGCCTATGATTCTTAACAGAGCTGTGTAAATACCTGCCAAATCAAGAGACTCAAATATCATAAACGAACACAGAAGCATTGTTATAGTGTAGGTAAGCTCCATAGTGCCATTCAAACAAAAGTAAACAGATGCACCGGCTATAACAACACCGATAAGCTTGCAAATAAGCATCTGCACGCCGACTGCCGGAATGGCGGCGATTTCTGCACCGATATCGGCTTTTGTTTTTCTTTCAATGGCTTTGGATAATCTGGTGCTGCTGTGAGAAATGATGTTGTAATTTCTGATTTCGGCTATACCTTGGATAAATTCCAGCACTACTCCAACCATATCCTTATCTGCTTCTATCTTCTCTCCGGCTACCTTAGCCACGCAATAATTTGTATATTTGTTGAACAAAAAGAATATAAGGATACCGATTACGGAAATAATTCCGATTCTCACATCAAAGAAAAACATTCCTATTCCAACAACAACTGTTGTGATACTTCCCTGAAGAACCATCATGATTGCTCTTGTTGCGATGTCTCCGGTCTGCTCAAGGGTATTTGTTGTAACGGATGTGATATGCCCAAGACTTGTATCGTTAAAATATCCCATGGGAAGATATCTTAGGTGCTCACCAATCTCTACTCTTTTTGCCGCGCAGGTGTTATAGCCCGCTTCCGTCTGAAGCATTTGGGAAAATCTGTTTACCACCATTTTTCCTAACGTGCTCACAAGCATAAATCCCATTACGATGATGAATATATTGGTATTTATGTCCTTTTGTATCACCGCACTTATAGCAAAAAATGCTGCCGGAATCTTCATAGCCCCAAAAATAGCATCAAGCACTCCCAATGCCACCGATTTATAGAATTTTGCCCTATCAGCCGGACTGCAAAAATCAAAGAACTTACGTAACATATTAAGCATTTGCGGCCTCCTTTCCGGCTTCTACGACATCTGTTACTACCAGAGAATCATCATCCTTTGCCATCGTATGTGCTTCCCACATCTTTCTGTAGAGAGTACAGTTGGATAGCAATTCCGCGTGATTTCCCGACGCCTCAACATTTCCGTTATTGATTACAAAAATCTTGTCCGCGTCTTGGATTGTTGAAAGCCTGTGAGCTATAACGATAAGTGTCTTGCCCTGTACAAGTTTTGCTACACTTGCCTGAACCAGAGCCTCATTTTCCGGATCCGTGTATGCTGTAGCTTCATCCAAAATAACGACCGGCGCATTTTTAAGCATGGCTCTTGCAATACAGATTCGCTGTCTTTCACCCCCCGAAAGATGACCACCGGCTCCGCCGACTACTGTGTCATATCCATTTTCAAGGCCAAGAATAAACTCGTGGCAACCTGACGCCTTTGCAGCATTTATCACTTCTTCATCAGTTGCTCCTGCTCTGCCAAGCCTGATATTTTCCATAACAGTCATGTCAAACAGATAGTTTTCCTGAGCCACATAAGCTATCAGGCTTGTGTAATAATCAAGGGGAAGATCTTTTATATTTACACCACCATAGGTGATACTTCCGCCATCCACGTCCCACAGAGAATCAATAAGTCTAGCAATGGTGCTCTTTCCGGAACCGGATGGTCCCACAAAAGCATTGACTTCGCCCTGTTTTATTTCCATGTCTATTCCATGAAGAATTTCCTTATCCTTATATGAAAACTTCACACCTTTAAGCTCAATATCGGAACCCTTTGGTGTTTTTGAAAGACTCGTAGGCCTTTTCATATCTTTTCTTTCAATGATTTCTGTTACTTCGCCGAAGATAGTCTGCATCTTCATAATGTCATCCATATATGAAAATGCAACTACAAGCGGTGATATGAGACCTGCCGATAAAATCACGCAGGTTATAAAATTCTCCGGTGTAAGACTTCCGTTCTTTACCAGAGTAAGTCCTACAGGAAGAACGCCCAAAAATGTAGCGGGCATAAATGAAAGGCTTCCGGCTTGCCACCAGATGCACTTTCTCATCCATTTGATGAAACATTCCGCTCCCTCTCTTGCTGCAACTACAAACTTTTCATAAGAACTGCCGGTTTTCCCAAAGGCTTTTATGACCTCAATACCATTTATATATTCAACCGCTGTATCGTTTAGATACTTTGTCTTTTGTACCGTAATTTCAAATTCGCCTTGGCTCTTGATCATCATAACTGATACAAAGCCTACTCCTATGATTGCAGGAATAAGATTTGATAATCCAACCCTCCAATCAATGGTCAGGAGATATATAAACATGACAATTGGCAAAAGAATGTTTGAAGTAAACTCCGGAACAATATGAGCAAGTGTTGTCTCCATAGAGTCAACTCGCTCAACTATGATATTCTTGTAACTTCCGCTGTTATCATCCAGAACCGAACCAAGCGGAATGGTTGAAAGCTTTTTGCAAAGCTGTTTTCTGATACCTCCAAGCACATTGAATGTGGCCACATGTGATAATGTGGTAGAAATCGAATGGAGTGTTACCCTTACAATCCAGCATATAGCCATAAGAATTACTGCTTTTAGATAATAATTAAAATCCCTACTACCTGATAAAAGTTCGCCCACCACATCTGCGATAAGGAGATACGGCATAAATGATGCCGCCACTCCGAAAATTGCCAGTAGCACGCTACCCAAATAAAAACTCTTTTTTCTTCCGGCAAACTCTAAAACCCAGGAGAATGTACTTCTTTTTTTCATAAGCCCCCCATCCTTGATAAAATCCTTATTACATCAAGTTATTTATATGCCTGTTAGTTACGACTAACATTATAGTTAGACATGCCTAACTTGTCAATGCATTTTCAGACAATAAGAAAGCCACCTTCTAAATTTCTTTAGAAAGTGGCTTATAGTTCATTATCTCAAAATCTTTTCTGTCCATTCTGCTTCCCTAAAGCCAACCAGAGCAGTATCACCCTCTACTACTAGGGGGCGCTTTACCAACATCCCATTTGTGGCAAGCAAATGCAACTGCTCCTCCTCGCTCATTTTAGGAAGCCTGTCCTTTAGTTGCATTTCTTTATAAAGAAGTCCACTGGTGTTGAAGAACTTTTTCAGGGGAAGTCCGCTCTTACCATACCATTCCTTCAGTTCGTCATAATTAGGATTCTGATCTGCAATGTGGCGCTGATGGTATGCAACATGATTCTCATCCAACCATTTTTTTGCCTTCTGACAAGTTGTACATTTTGGGTAACATAAAAATAACATGAATAAACACCTCTCTTAACCATTTTTTTATTTGTCTTATACAACCATGAGCAATGTTCCTACTCCAATCAAAACACAGCCAACCAAGGACTTTACAGTAAATTCCTCGTGTAATAGCAAAAATGCCAAAACCAGTGTAATGACAACAGATAGTTTATCAATTGGAACTACTTTTGATGCATCCCCTATTTGCAGTGCTTTATAATAGCAAAGCCATGAAGCTCCCGTTGCTAGTCCTGACAAAATCAAAAAAATCCAACTTTTCTGACTGATGGATTGTATTCCTCCTTGCTGATTGGTGATAAATACCATTACCCATGACATTATCACAACCACCATTGTACGAATGGCCGTAGCCAAATTAGAACCGACCCCTTCAATTCCTACTTTTGCCAGTATGGATGTCAGCGCCGCAAAAACAGCCGAACCAAGTGCAAACCAAATCCACATAACTTTCCCTCCTTACAAATTCTGATCTATCTTTACTGCATATTTCAATAAATCAACTTTGCCATTGATAACTTCTATTCCGTCTGCTTCAAGTAATTCTTTCTGTGCCCATACCCCTCCAAAAGCATACTCTCCAGCCAATTCTCCCTTGGCATTTACGACTCTATAGCAGGGTATATTCTCGAAATCCGGATTCTTATGTAAGGCATTTCCCACCGCTCTGGACATTTTAGGGTTTCCTGCCATCTCCGCCACCTGAGCATAAGTAGCGACCTTCCCCTTAGGAATTCTTTTCACAGCCTCGTATATACGTTTTGTTGGTGTATCTGTAACTAAATCATAGCTTTCGCCTATCATTCTCTTAATATCTTCATCAGGTATGGAACCATCTAATATGACTGTATTCCAATGTTCTTTATTCTGATGATACGCCGGCTGTACAGATTTATATGTCTTTCTCCAGAAATCTCTCCACTCAGGGTCACATTTTAAATTCAGGCAAATCTCCCCATCCCTTTCATATGACCACAAAAATGCCTTTTTGCTTGGCTTAACTCTAATGAGCTGCCAGTTTGTATCATGAAAAGGAGCCTCTTGATAGGTGTATGGGAATGTTAAACCAAAAGCTAACGCCTCCTCACGTGTTCTCATATTAATCTTCTCCTTTTAAAACCACCTGTATGTAATCATGATGGACTGCCTCCAGGTAGGTCTTAAAAACATCCTGGGTTTTGATGCGGAGGCTGGAGGTGTTAATGCATGGATGGCATCCTACATACTCAGCATTTATCACTTCCTCATCCACCAAAAGTTGCACATTATTTTCCTTGTCATTCATTAGGCCCATAACACTTACAGAACCTGGGGTAATATCCAAAAACTTTTCCATAAATTCTGCCGGAGCAAAGGATAATCTGGATGAATTAATCTGACTGGAAATTTCCTTGGTCTTAAATTTTTTGTCTTCCTTTATCATCAGCAAATAAAATTTAGTCTTTTGAGCATTGCACAAAAGTAAATTCTTGCAGATAACTGCAGGGGCCAAGGCCTTATCAATCTTGGCACATTCTTCCATGGTATCTGCTGGCCCATGGTCCACTCGCTCATAAGTAATTCCCAGTTGATCAAGCAAATCATATACTCGAATTTCTTTATCTAATCTGCCAGACACATCTGCTGGTCGTCCCTCTTGTATAACTAATTCTGCCATTTCTAATCTCCTACAATCTCGGCAATCCCTTTTGCAGTCCTCATTGGGGCGTCTTTAAAGTGATTGCCCTGGTTTATTTCATAACATACATCCAGGCCTTGGCCTAAAAAATGCTTATATATTTCCTCTGTGCTATCCCCCACTGTTTTTAGCAGAGGATTTTTTGTTTTTGACTCTTTATCTCCCAGAGAAAGATAAATTTTCTTTGGGAAAATTTGCATTTTATTACTCAATACATAGTCTTTGAAATCTGGAAACCACAGGGACCCTGACATAGATGCGACTCTCCCAAACCGTTGACATTTGTATATAGAATATAGGGCAAAAAGACCTGCCAGAGAATATCCAGCTATGCCTATATATTCTGGCCTCCCTTTTATTCTCTTTTCTGTATCAGGAATAATCTCATCCACTAATATATTCAAATACTCATCTGCTTTTCCCGTAAAAGGGGGCTCATTTTTCATAAGGGCAGGGGCTGACCAGGGAGTCATGTCCTCTTCCCAATTCAAATTGCCAATGGACAAAAGATTGCAATCAGGGCAATTTATTTCTGCCATGCATCTTACTATCTCTCCACCATCATCAGCAAAATTATTAAGAACAATTAAAGGCCTACCCGCCTCATGGGAAAGATACAAACTAAGTTTTTTCCCCGCCAGTTCATAGTTGATTCCACGATTATCCATATCCTTTAATCCTTACAACTTTTTATCAATCCCAGGTCACAGGGTTACCTTTTCTCTCCACCATCTGCCTGTTAGGCAGCCCTGATGCAGGGTAGCCGAGAATCAAACCACCAGTTATAGTCTCATCTTTCTCAAGTCCATGTTCTAACATAAAGGAATTGATTGCCTGATTATCATCTAACCAATGCAATTGATTAATCCAGCATGAGCCAAGGTCATAAGCATTTGCTGCTATCATCATATTTTCAAGAGCGCAGGCGCTATCTGCCATGGCATTACCATAGTTCTTTTTATTTGCCACAACAATAAAAACCGGTGCTCCATAGTGGAATATATAATTGCCAGATTTGGACGCGGTGATAGATGCCTTTAAAGATGCATAGGTGTCATCATCTACATCCATCTTAGCAAACTCTGCCTTAACCAATTCTGCCATGTCCCCAAGCACCAGTTTGTCCCTTATCACAATAAAATGCGTAGTCTGACTGTTGTGTCCGCTAGGAGCATATCTGCCAGCCTCAATAATCTTTTCAATTAAATCTTTTGATGGCATATCGTCTTTAAATTGTCTTGTAGATCTTCTGGTTAAAATTGCTTCTATCGCTTCCATTGGCATCTCCTCTCTCTAGGCACTAACATAATTCTATCAAATTAGGCAAAAAAAAGGGAATGCATTAACTGCATTCCCTAAAAAATCTATTTTAGTAATTAGCCTCATGCACCTCAAAAAATGCCTGTGGGTGAGCACAAACAGGGCAAACCTTAGGAGCCTCTGTACCAACAACGATGTGTCCACAGTTGCGGCACTCCCAAACCTTTACTTCACTCTTTGCAAATACTTCCTGCGCCTCTACATTG
>JAIKWH010000042.1 GCA_024684955.1 Pseudobutyrivibrio sp. | reverse complement strand
TGACCCAACTCCCACAAAAACATTATCCGGGTCGAATCCGTGATAGTCTGCAATGGCATCTATCAGGGACTGACATGTAGGATCTGGATATTTCCTAAGCCTATCTAGGTCTATATCTGAAATAGCCTTACCCACCAATGGGCTTGGTGGGTAAGGATTTTCATTTGTGTTTAATTTAATCACCTTTGAGACTTTTGGTTGCTCACCTGGTGTGTAAGGCTCTACCAATCTAACATTATTTTCCCAATTCATTTCTTTCCCCTATAAAAAAACTATTGTTGCTCAGTTGGCAAAAGTCCCGCCTGCTGCTTTAAGAGCAGGAGTGTATTTTCTGCATCAACCAATGTCTGGTAGTTTGTAACATTAGCTTTCTGCTCATCACTCAATGCATTGTACTGAATTCTGGCAGATGCAATGTCGTATTCTGACTCAAGTGTAATCTGTCCTAAGGCATCAATAAGGCCTGTAACTTTTATATCTGGATTTGCAATAAGGAAATTCTCCTGTTCTGTGTTGCCTGTGTAGAAAACTAAAACCGGCCAGCCCGCATCAACAATATTAAATATTTCTTTTGCTGCAGATGTAGGCAGATTAAGGCAACCGTGGCTGCCGTTTGAAACATAAATATTGCCACCAAAAGAACCTCTCCAGCTGGCATCATGGAGTCCCTCTCCCATGTTAAATGGCATCCAGAATTTTACGTGAGACTCATAGTCATCTCCTCGCAATGTGGCATCCTTTGCCTTGTAGGCAATTGGGTATGCACCAGTGTGAGTGCCATGGTTTCCAGCAATCTTGCCTGATACAAAATCAGTTTCGAAAACCATCTCTCCATCCTTGTATACATAAAGATGCTGCTTTGAAAGGTTTGCCTCTATATAGGAATCACCATAATCATTGGCGCCGTGGCTGGCTCCCTTGTACAGGTAGGTAAAATCTCTTGTGACATCCTTGCCGCCTTCCAAATCTGCAATGATAGCATCAATCTCGCCATCGTAGGCAATTTTCCATCCAAGAGAACCGGCAGGAATTGTAATCTCCTCCCCCTCTGTGGTGGTGAATGCCTTTGCCTTTCCAAAGGTGTTGTATTTTTTGCCCATAGCATTTACATACTCACCAATGGCATCTCTATTGAATTCCACCTTTAGGTCATCACCTACAGTAAACCATGTAGATTTTACATCATCTGGAATCTCTTCTGTGATGCCATCACCTAAATCATAGTGGATGTGGACATCCATATATCCATTTAATACGTCAAGACAAGTCTTAAGTTTTTTGTCATCTGACAGAACTGTAGGCTTTGTGTAGCAACTGCCATCTGTAACATCAATGGTAGTCTCTAGGCTTTCCACTGCACTCATGATTGCTGCAGCAATGCTGTCCGCATCAATCTTGTCACCGTATACCTCATCAGCAACGAAAAATCTGCTGCCATCAAAATCAATGTGGGCATCCTCAGAATCTACATTGCCCTGATACTGGCTAAAGTCAAGGCTTGTTGCAAGAGACGCAACCTTTGCCTGGTCGTAATTATTGCCATCTGATGTAAAATATTCTTTTGGAGCAAAAATACTGCCTATCCAATTAAATCCAGACTGTTCTGACAGGATTGTCTCCACCTGGTCCTCCTGATAGGAAAGGCCCATACCAATCTCGTCCGGGCTAATTTTGTATATTTCCTCACCCTGTCCATCCAAAAAAGAGATAGAATAAACATCTGCACTTTTAACGATTTTTTCATAGCAGTCCTGAGCTGTCATGAAAGAGGCATCCACCCCGTTTACCGTGCTCCTGATATAAAAGTGGCCTCTAAAAAAGAGGACTCCCAGGAGATATACAACAAAAAGAATACCTGCAATGATTGCTATCTTAATGTAGGTATTCTTGTCGATTTTTTTGTTACTCGTTTTTTCTGCTTTCTTCTGACTCATAATATATCCTTAAAAGAATCTAAAAATTTCCTTGGATATTATACTCAAATCAAAGTTTTAAAACTAACTAAAGTTTTCTAACTCTTGTAACCATAATTTGACATTTGTGTCACTTACCATACGCAAATCCCCACGTGGCGAGAGACAAACACTACCAACCTTTGGTCCGTCTGGCAGACAAGACCTCTTATACTGCTGGTAGAAAAATCTCCTGTAAAATGTTTTCAACCACTTTAAAATAGTTGCTCTGTCATATTTATCCTCAAAGGCTATTAGGGCAAGGCGGAAGGTCTTGGCAGGTCTCTCACCATATCTCATAAAATGATACAGGAAGAAATCATGTAATTCGTAAGGTCCTACTAAGTCCTCTGTCTTTTGAGCAATCTTGCCACCCTGGTCAGGAGGCAATAACTCTGGGGATACAGGTGTATCCAAAACATCCAAAAGCACCCTCTTCAAATCTGCTGTGTCCGAGAATTTTTCTGCATAGTAGGCAACCAGGTGACGCACAAGAGTCTTTGGTACTCCTGCATTTACAGCGTACATAGACATATGGTCTCCATTGTAGGTAGCCCAGCCAAGAGCAAGCTCTGACATGTCTCCGGTACCAATAACAAGGCCATTATATTTGTTTGCCAAATCCATGAGAATCAGGGTTCTGCTCCTGGCCTGAGAATTCTCGTAGGTAACGTCGTGAATATTTATGTCATGTTCGATGTCTGCAAAGTGGCCCTTTACAGCATCTACAATTGAAATCTCTTTGAAGGTAATACCTAGGGTTTTAATCATAGACACTGCATTGTCATATGTCCTGTCTGTGGTGCCAAATCCTGGCATGGTGACGCCGATAATGCCCTTTCTGTCAAAACCTAACATGTCAAAGGCTCTGACTGTAACAAGGAGGGCAAGGGTTGAATCCAAGCCACCAGAGATGCCGATGACTGCAGATTTTATGCCGGTATGACTCAGCCTCTTTTTTAGTCCACGGCACTGTATGTCCAAAATATCCTCGCATCGCTTTGTACGCTTTACATCCTCAGATGGCACAAATGGCAATGGGTCAATGTAGCGGGTGATAGCACAGTCCTCAATATTTAGAGAAAAGTCCACTGGAAACATAGAGTCATTATTCATATTGTAGGTGGTCATTCTCATCCTCTTTTGGATGATGGCCTCCACATCGATTTCGCTATAGATGATTCCATTGGAGAAAAGTTCTGATTCTGCCAAAACCGAGCCGGACTCTGCAATAATGTTGTGACCGCTATAAACCACATCAGTGGTAGATTCAGAATCTGTTGCAGATGCATAGATGTATCCGCAGTATAGTCTGGCAGACTGGTTTGACACCAATTCTTTTCTATATGTATTCTTGCCTGTGATCTCGTCAGAGGCAGAAGGATTTGCAATAAGGGTAGCCCCGGCCAGGGCCAGGTCTGTGCTAGGTGGACATGGCACCCAAAGGTCCTCACAGATTTCTACACCGAGAACAAGGTGTGGCATCTCCTTGCAATTAAAGAGCATGTCTGCTCCCATCAGGGATTCCTGTCCTGCTACTGTCACAGGCACCACCCTGTCAAAACCAGGAGTAAACTGTCTTCTCTCGTAAAACTCCTGATAGTTTGGAAGGTTTTTCTTTGGAACAAGTCCCAGGATTTCGCCATGGTTTAACACTGCTGCAACATTGTATAACTTGCCGTTGTATTCAAAAGGCAGGCCTACCACTATCAGGGCATCCATATCTTTTGTGTCCTCTGCTATTTGGCAAAGACCTCTTTGGCAGGCATCAAGCAATGTGGACTGGAAGAAAATATCCCTGCATGAATATCCACTGATGCAAAGTTCTGGCAAAACTATGACCTTGGCACCATTTTTTCCTGCTTCCTTTATAGTCTTTGTAATCGTTTCAACATTGGAATCAACATCGCAAACATTAACTGTGCAATTTGCTGCTGCAACCTTTACAAATCCATCTCTCATTTAATGAACCCCTTCCTATTCCTGGAAATTATTTTCTGCGGAACTGCTTTAATTCATCTATTGTAAATTCATATGCCTGATTGCAAAACTGGCACTTTACCTCAACAGGCTTGCCGTCCTTGATTATGTCATCCATATCCTCTTTGCCCAGGGATGCCAGACTCTTGATTACTCTCTGTCTAGAGCAGTCGCACTGGAATGCTGCTGGGTAAGTCTCCATGAATTCCACATCAAGACCTTTTAGAACTGTCTGAAGCATTTCCTCTGGAGTCTTGCCTGCTGAAAGCATGTCTGTAACTGATGGCAGGTCTTTGAGATTTTCCTCAATCTGAGAAATCACTTCCTCTGGGGTAAATGGCATGAGTTGAACTATAAATCCACCAGCACAATTTACTGTGTTGTCCTTGTTCATGAGGACGCCTAGGCCTACTGTAGATGGAATTTGCTCAGATACTGCATAGTAATATGTCAAATCCTCAGCGATTTCTCCAGTCTGCAATTCTACTGTGCCTACATATGGCTCCTTTAGACCCATGTCCTTGATGACACGCATGATACCCAAATCGATGGCACCGCCTACATCCAGTTTTCCATTTTTAGGTGGCAAATCTACTACTGCCACATTTGGGAATCCCTTTACCTGGCCCTTGCTGTTGGCTGTGACTGTGATGCCTTTCATTGGGCCTGAGCCCTGGACCTGGAGGGTTACTAAATCATTGTCACCCTTTAGCATGACCCCCATCATGGAACCTGCTGAAAGCATACGTCCCAGGGCTGCTGTGACAACAGGGGAAGTATTGTGGCGACTCCTTGCCTCCTCCACCATATCTGTGGAAACAATGGCAAAGGCCCTGATAGCATCATTTGCCCCTGTGGCTCTAACTATATAATCACTCATTTTGTTACCTCTCTTGCTATAAAATACAATCTATCACTGTCTTCCCCTGGCTCTGACATAGTAGCCACATCAAGAATCTCCAGTAGTTCAAGACCACTTTCCTTAATGACATCCTTAATTTCCTGAACATCAAAGGCATGCTGAAGATGCTCCTCCTCGAACCTGTCAAAGCTGCCCTCTTCATTTTCCTCATAAATGGTGAGGAAATAGGCGTTGTCTCCTGTCTCTGGGTCAAAGTCATTTTCCCAGATGAAGCTACCCTCCTCACGGTTCTCGGCAATGGTATTACTACCCAGCTGTTCATAAAAATGCCTAGTCTTAACATCAAAAATGAAAAGCCCCTTAGGATCCAGGTAGTTGTTTACCAGCTTGCATACCGTAAGCAACTCCGACCTGTCCCTCAGATAATTGATGCTGTCACAAAGGCTGACCACCGCACCAACTGTACCATAAAGCTCGAAATCTCGCATATCCTGACATAGATAAAGGATTCCCTGGGAATCCTCGTGGGTTTGAGCCTCCATCAGCATATCATAAGAGACATCGATGCCAATCATATCGTAGCCCTCTGCCGCTAAGCGCCTGGTAATCTGGCCGGTACCGCAGCCAAGGTCACAAACGATTTCCATTGGCATATTATATTTTTCAGAAAGTGTCGTAATGTTTGCAGTCCAGGTGTCGTCGGGAACATTATCCATGTACCGGTCGTACACCGATTCAAAGCTAGTGTAAGCTTCCATCCTATTCTATACCCCCTTAGATAAAAAGCTGGTTATCTTTCTGATAACATCAAAATCGTTCTGAATTTCCTCCACCTTAAGACGATTCTCCTCGGAGAAGCCCACAAGAATGTCGTGGTTGGCCTCTGCAAGGTAGTCCATAATACCGTCGATATCACTCTTAATATTCTTTGGACATTTAATATAGTGACGCTTGCCCGCAGTGATATAAAGTGTGTAGGTAATTGAAAAATGATGCCAAAGGAACTTGTGCATGGTGGAATATTTATAAATCCAG
>JAIKWH010000021.1 GCA_024684955.1 Pseudobutyrivibrio sp. | reverse complement strand
TCTTTTTCTTTTT
This sequence comes from Pseudobutyrivibrio sp., assembly GCA_024684955.1. Taxonomy (GTDB): domain Bacteria; phylum Bacillota; class Clostridia; order Lachnospirales; family Lachnospiraceae; genus Pseudobutyrivibrio. The sequence continues at coordinate 54,910 of JAIKWH010000021.1, read as the reverse complement.
CCTGGCTCTTGTTGTAATTATCTATCTGGTCCTGGGTATCCTGTCTCTCTTCCTTGGCATCCTTTTTCTGCTGGTCTAACTGATCCTTTAGATTACTCTCGGAAGAAGATGAGGAGTTGTTTTGATTTTGATTCTCCTCTTCCTCCTGAGGATCTTCATTCTCCTCCTCAGATTTTTCTCCCTGCTCCTCTAGATATTTGTCAATTTCGTTTCTCAGGGCCACAGCCTTTTCATCATGGCCACCTGCACCTGCCTTTGCATCAGCACAGCCTTCCTCGCACAGAACCTTTCTGGCAGCCTTGATTTTTATAATCTCGTCCTCCCTAGTATCCCCTGCTGTCTCTATGGCCTCATAGTCCACCTGCTGCAAAAGAGTCAGTGTAAGATTTACCCTGCTAGGGCACTCCTCACCTCTCATATGGTTATATCCTAGGGCCTCCCTGTAAGCAGCCTCAGCCTTTTTGTATTCACCCTGACCATAGTAACAATTGCCCTGGTTAAATTTTGTAATCATCTTGCCTGGCAAATACCATTCCTCTAGAGAAGAATATTTTTCCAAAGCCTCATCATATTGGCCTGCCTCAAAAGCTGTCTTGGCCTGCTTGTTTACAATAAGCCCAGCCAAAATATAGGAGGCCAGGGCCAGGCACAAAACAGAACCTGCCAGACAAGCAATATACCTGATTTTTGCTTCTTTATTTTTAATTGTTATCTCTTTTTTCCATTGTTTCATATCTTTGTCCGGATATATCTAAACTTTTCTTCTAATTGAAAACCAAACTTCCACCGCAAGGAGGGCCATCAAAGGCCAAAGGAGATACTGATAGTAGTCATCATAAACTGTTATCTCTACATCTTCCTCAACATCCCTGGACATTGCTATAGCCTTTTCTATCATTACATCACACTCTGATGGATTGTAAGGCTGAATGTATTCAATCCCAAGCATCTGGGCTACACGGGATAGATTCTCAGTGTCTGGGATAGAAACGGCATCCTGATGAGTAGTGTAATCATAAATATAATCATTATATTCGGTCATCATCTTGCCGCCCTCAGGGCTGCCCAGTCCTATTACCGCACCGATATCAATAGATTCTGCCAGTGGAGAGAAATCCATCATCTCCTCTTCGTTTGTGACCTCACCATCTGATATAAAGACTACCATGGTCTTTCTGTTTTCCTTTTTCTTGGAATAGGAAATCATGGTCTGCATATCGATAAAGGCAGGATTGAGGGATGTACCCTCACTGTAAAAAGTACTAGGCATACTAATTACAGAAATAGCATCCTTTATATCCTCTACATCTGATGTAAATGGGGCAATGATTTTGGATGTGTTCTCAAATTTTACAAGCCCAAAATTAGCTCCATTCAAATTGTCCATTATGTAATTTGTGGTCTCTACCAACTGGTCATAGCGGGTGCCGCAACCAGACTGCAGAGGGTCCAAAGCCCACATACTCATGGTGGTATCAATGCAGAAAAGAACGTCTAGATTCTTTACTGTATTTTTGCCCCCTGACACTTCCTTCATAGGTCTCAGGTCAATACCGATAATTAGAAGTACTGCCAAAATAGCAATAGTAATTCTCAGAGTCTTTTCCCAACGGGCAACACCCTTTTTCTTTGTTACATTAACAATCAGCCAAAGGAGTATTAGGCCTGCAATAATTGCAAGTGGCAGTACTGGAAAAATTGGCTGAAATACGAAGTCTTGTAATAGTTTCATCATCGCTTAAGCACCCTCCCTGTAACTGCAAATCCAAGAAAGGCTAACAAGAAAACTGCAAATGGCATCTGTGGCTGGTCCACAGGAATCCTCATGCTTGTACTCTTGACTGCCATTGCCTCATGGCTTTGTATTGAACTGACTACATCTGGCACACTAAGCTCTGATCCAGCCACATAAAATTCTCCGCCGGTCTTTAGTGTGTTTACCTTTAGGTCATTCATCAGCAGGTCATAAACCGGCTCGTAATCTCCCCAAAATCTCTCAAAAGTAGGGGCGATAGTAAAGACAGTAATGTCGTGTTTTTGGCATAATTTAACTGCTTCTTCCAGTTCAACCAGTGGCTTCTTTGAGGCAGACTGATCATTATCTGTAGAAAGAATAACAACTCTGGTTCTCTCGGAAGACTCTAACTGTGGGAAAGAATACATACAACTGGCCAGTCCTTCTCCTATCAGCGAAGAACCCTTTGTATCACTATCATAGAGGGTACCTGCCTGAATATAACTCAGCCTATCTACCAGTTCATAGTACTCGTCATATATGTCCTGAGGCATATCGTCAATGTAGTAATATTCGTCGCAGATTTCCTCAAATCTCTTTTGGTCAACAAAATACTGCTTTAACTCTCCCAACTTGTCTATAACATAGTCATAGTCGTCAGTCATTGGCACATATACAACTGATGAAGTATTAAAGATAGAGATACCAAATCTATCTCCATCCAGTCCCTTTACCAATTCTACCAGGCTGTCCACTATCTCTGCGTTTTGGTCATAAAGCGAATAAGAAACGTCAAGACATAGGTAGATGTCCCTCTTTTTGGCTCCATTTGACTGGCTAGTTGTAATAAATGGTCTAGCCATCATAACAAGACAAGATGCAATCATAAGACCGGCGAAAACTTGTCTAAGCATAAATAAAGTCTTGAAGGTCCTCTCCTTCTTTTTGTATATGTCTGAATTTCTAACTAAATCTGTGTTGGCTATTCGTCTGCCTGTGCTGTAGGAAGCATTTGCACGCTTTCTCAAGAAATAGAGCAGGACAAACAACAATATTGCCAGAGGTATTCCTATGTACAAAACCATAGGGTGCCTCATAGTAGCAAAACTCATATATCTAATCTCCCTTTATCACGGCGCCTAACCGCGATTTGTCACTATCTCAATAATCTTTTCTGCTGTTTTTTTAGCATCATTATTGCTCATATCAGAAATATCTTCCCTAAATTCTCCATCGTAGCAAGCCTTTAGCTGGACTATCTCCTTTGGACTAGCGTAGGTAGAAAGTTCTGTAATTGCCATGGTGCTAAAATCCTTGCCATATTTTGTAGACAGGAATCTCCTCAGGGTATCCGAGAATCTAACGTACATTTCTCGGTGGGTAATGACTCCATCCAAGGCTTCATTTAAGGCCTTTTTAATCTCTGCCTCATACTCATTTACAGAAACATTTGGCTTTGTTGCAGGCTTTATAATTGGGGCTATAGGCTCCACTGCCCTCTTTTCTTTTCTAAGTAGGAAAAGAATCACTGCCAAAATAATTAATAATATGGCAATGACTAGCCAAAATATTGAAAATGATCCATGGCCAAAGGGCTCTGTTTTAAATGGAAAGTTGCTGTTCAAATAAGGTCACCGCCTTGTCTAATATTTCATCGTCTGAGGAAAGTGTTACGAATCCAACCTTTTCCTTTACACATTTGTCTTTTAATGACTGTAGCTGCTGCTCTTTGAGAGTAGACTCAGCCTCTGCTATAGCCTTGCTGTCAAAAATAAAGTCCTCTGCATAGGATGTAATGTCCAAATCGAAGGCTCCACCTCCGGCCAGCCTGCCATCAGTAAGGCATAGGATATACAGGTCATTTTTGACATTGGCCTTTCTGATTGTGCTATCAGTGATTGTGGACATACCGTCTGCATCTGTGATAACCACAATAATTCTACGTCTAGGAGTCTCTGATATAGCCTTTTCAATAAGGGTGTTGATATCAAGGACCGGGTCAGATTCAACTGTCTTTTCATACATGGAAAGAAGGGCCTCAATGTGAGCCGAACCACTCCTCATGTAGTCTCCCTGGATACCCTTTTCATCACAGCAGGTCAGGGAGAAATCTGCTCCCAGTTCGCTGACGATGTAGGCCAATGCGCTAAAGCAAGTCAGAGCCAATTCAGATTTTCTCTGGCCTGTAATGGTATCACCTGACATCTTTACACCGGAGTCGCAGAGGAAAAGGACATTGTGCCTTTTTTCTGCCTCGTATCTTCTGACCAGGGTCTTGCCGGTCCTAGAGGATGCTCGCCAGTCAATATCCCTGATGTTGTCACCAAAGTTGTACTCCATCAAATCCAGGAATTCCATACTCCTACCCTTGTAGAGAGAAACGTAGGAACCATCCAAAATATTGCCTGTCTTTTGTCTAGTGTAGAGATGGACTCTTGCCTTTGCCATGCTCAGGTAATCAGGTCTGGCCTTTTTAATTTTTTTCTCGGAAGTCTTTGCTTCCTTTTTATCTCTATTAAATAATTTCATAAACTAAACCGCCTGAATATAGTGTAGGCCTGCTTTATGGTACCTGTACTGTGTTAACAAGAGCATCGATAATGCTTTCTACAGAAATGCCCTCTGAGAAAGCTGCATATGATAAACCAATACGGTGACGAAGAACCTGGTGTGAAATCATCTTGATATCATCAGGCACTACGTAATCTCTACCGTTTATAAGGGCGATTGCCTTTGATACTGAAAGGAATGCAATAGATCCACGAGGAGAGGCACCGATTCTCACGTAGCCCTTTAACTCTGCTGGAAGCACCTTGTCTGCATTTCTTGTAGCGGTAATGATGTCTGCAATATATTTCTTTAAAGCGTCTGATACATAAACCTGCTCAGCGATTCTCTGGACCTTGTCCACATCCTCAATAGTGAGAACTGCAGGAGTCTTTGAGAATGCCTTTTTCTCGGTCATTGTCAGGACCTGTACTTCCTCCTCAGCTGTAGGATATGTGATAACCTCTTTGAGCATGAAACGGTCTGTCTGGGCCTCAGAAAGAGGATATGTACCCTCCTGCTCGATTGGGTTTTGAGTAGCTATAACAATGAATACATCCTGTGGCATCTTGTATGAGTTGCCACCAATTGTAACCTGGCGCTCAGCCATGGCCTCAAGCATAGCAGCCTGAGTCTTTGCACTAGATCTGTTTACCTCGTCGAGAAGTACAAAGTTAGAAAATACAGGACCAAATACTGTCTCAAACTTGCCAGTCTCCTGGTGGTAAATCTGGCTACCTGTAATATCTGAAGGCATAAGGTCTGGTGTACACTGAATTCTCGAGAATTTGCCATCTACTGCATCAGAAATTGCCTTTGCCGCTGTAGTCTTTGCAAGACCTGGAACCGACTCGATGAGAATATGTCCATCTGCAATAATTCCTGATATTAGTGTCTGAGCTAAAAGTGACTGTCCTACTACCTTTTGCTTGTAGTAATCACTGATTTTTTTGATGACCTCCTGTGAGTACTGAAAATCCTCACTGCTGATTGTTGACTTATTTTCCATAATTTATTTCTCCTTTATCTAATATACTGTCTGTCCGAATATATTGGTCCTGCCTATCTTAGGATTAGCGTATTTATCCTCTTCCTCTACAGGCTTTATCTCCTTGGTCTCCTGAGGGGCATTGGCCTGTGCTCTGTTTTCTGCATCAGTGTCAAACAGCTCCAGGAATGGGTTTGCCGCCTTGACTCCCTTTAGGAAAGACTCCTTTGCAGCATCCACGTGACCACGCCTCAGCATGTCAAACAAGGTGTCGTAAGAATATATTGTAAAAATTATTTTTTTGTTGCTAACCAAAAGGGCGAAGCCTGGACCCTTGCCATTTTCTGCCGGTAGAAAACAATTCCTAAAGTTTCTAGCAGCATTAATCAGTTTTTCCTTTGTAGGATCGTCTATAATCTTGCTTGCATCCACTTCTTCCACGGACTTGACCCTAAATATCTTGTAAAAGTTTGCCGTGTCAATCATACCCAGATTTCTGCATTCAATAATTACAGGCATCTCAACCGCAATATTTTTTGCCTTTTCAAAGGTTTGCACATACAGGTCTGGGGCTACATATTTTTTACTGGAATTCTTAAAGAATAAAGTCTTGTACTCTTTGAATTTGACCCTGTCACCATTTTTTACGTAGCCTATAGTGCCAAAGGTAGAAAGGATATCCTCCACCTTTGAAGCCATCTTGACAATGGGCTTTTTACCGTTGCTGTAGGCAAAGCCATTTGGCACAAGACCTAGAAACCCAGCCAACTCCTCCGCCGGAGCCGGAGTCTCGTTGAGAATAATATTTTTATTTACTTTTTTAATTTCTCTTTTGAAAATTTCAAAGGATTCCTGGTAGTATCCCTCTGCCTCCATAGAAGCCATACCCTTTGAAGGAATCCATCTCCGTTTGCCCCTCTTTTGGGCTTTGGCAATGTCTGGCTCCACTGGATCACCAGCCTCAAATTTGCCATAAAGAGATTTTCCCTCATATGCTTTTCCACTGTAATAGAGGAATTTGTAGGCAGCATTAACAAACAGCAGCAATATCAGAGTCCCATCCAGAGCATAAAATCCATCTCTGAAAACCATAAACAGGATCTTGAATGGAAGGGCAATTCTCACGCCCCATCCGGCCCAGCTCCTGCGGTCCGCTCCCGCTCTAATATCAAATCCGCAAATAAATCCGCCTATAATTGATAAATAACCAGAAATAACAAGAATGAAGCCTATGAATCCTCTGACCGAAAAGTCCCTGAATCTGTCGCTATCATATTTGAACTTTCTAGTTCCAGTAAGAAATCCAAGAAAATCCTCCTTGGATGTTAAGAATTGAGTTTTTTCAACCTTCAAAACCACTAATCTCCCTTTAAACAATAGGCTCTAACTTTCTATTGTTTGATTTGTCTGAACTCAGACTAATATAGTTTACCAAATTTACGTCCAATAGTACACTTGGAATTTTTGTTACTATCCACACTGCCATTTTATATGACCCTAGCCCCAGGCCCCTGCAAGATATCAATTAAGTATATGAGTGTCTGTGTCAGTCCCACATTTTTTTGAATTGTAAAACCAGTTAAAAGACAGTCACGGGATGCTTGCTTGGGGCAATAAGAAAAACTGGAATTATCCGGCTGATTGTCAGAGAATATGGGCCAAGGCCTTAGGGAGACTTTTAGTCTGTATAACTTTTCACGATTCCTTTTCCGGGATTACTCCGTTGCGGTATGCGCTGAGCAAGTCTTCTAGTTCGGCAATCTGCAGGCGGAGTTCCTGTCCGTTGTCGGTGTCTCCGACGGTTAATTGTTTTATGTATTGCTCTACTAGGACTGGGCCAGAGTGGATGTCGGCCCCAGTGCGGATGGCGTCCTCGGTAGATGTAAATGGCTCGTGGGCCACTAGTTTTAGGCCAAAGGAATTAAAGGTAAGGGTGTAGCCTGCAATGCCTGTCTGCCCCTGGTAAGCCTTTGAGAATCCGCCGTCGATGATGAGGACTCGACCTCGGCAGCGCATAGGTTGCTCTCCCTTTTTGACAGGGACGTGTCCATTTATGATGTGACACCTTTCTCCCTCCAGCCCGAATTCTTTTAGGATTCGGCTGACTACCTGGTCATTGTCAAGAAAACTATAATAAGGATTTTTCTTTTCTATATGGGATTCCTCATCAGCCAGGAAATATCTCTCAAATGTAGCCATTCTGTTTTTGCCAAAAAGCGGAGAATCAGCACTGCACCAAATCCACCAAAGCAAATCCTTAGACCTTTCTCTCTCATCCTCATGCTTTGCAACAAAGGCCTTGCGGACATAGGTATCCAGCCTGTCATACAGGGCCTTGCCCTTTAATATTTCTCCATAGATAGAGACCTCTTTGAATTCTCCAGCCTCGTCCAATGGCATGCAGCCATGATATAGGAGGTTTCCATTCATAGTCTTGTAGAAACTACCCTTGTTTACCATGAGGCTGGCGTGGTCTTGCAACCTCTTGCAGCGCAAAAATGCCACAGTCAGCCTGGCCATAATCTCCTTTTCCTCCTCAGTGAGTACATTGGGATTCTCTGGGTCAACTGTAGGGAAATTGGTATCTAAAAGCTTGTAAGTCTTGCCGTCCTCGCTAAAAGTACCATTCTTGAAATCTATATGGGACAGGACATCTCTGTCATCCACTCCCATTCCAGGGTGCTTTGCTGCATACTGACCATCTAATTTGAACTGGATAATAGAAATAGCCTTGTGTATTTTCATATTCATGGAAAGATCCAGGTCGTAGTCCCCCGGGCCCTTTCCCTTTATTTCAAAGCATGAGCACTTATCATCTCCGTAGACTCTGCCTGCAAATATGGCCAGGGGCAGGAGATTGATTCCATAATCATCCTCCAATGTGCCTAGGTTTCCATATCTGGCAGAGACTCTGATTACATTTGCAATACAATTAACCTGCCCTGCCGCAGCCCCCATCCAGACGATGTCATGGTTGCCCCACTGTATATCCAGGCAATGGTGTTTGGAGAGAAGGTCCATAATATCTGCTGCCCCGTCTCCTCTGTCATAAATGTCACCTAGGACATGGAGTCTGTCTACTACTAGGCGGGGGATAAGCTCAGACATGGCAATGATAAAGTCGTCGGCCTGGCCAGTCCTAATGATGGCATTAATAATCTCGTTGTAATAGGCCTCCTTGTCAGCCCCATCCTCACGCTCTGTGATTAATTCTTCTATTACATAGGCAAAGTCAGCAGGTAGGGCTTTGCGGACCTTTGACCTAGTATATTTGCTGGCCGAATATTTACAAACAGCTATTAGGCGGTAGAGCATGACCCTGTACCAGTCCCTCATCTCCTCCTCATTTTTTGCTGAGGCTTCCAATGCTATTTTTTCTGCTGGGTAATATATGAGGGTAGACAATTCTCGGATATCAGACTCAGACAGAGTCCTGCCATAGACCTCCTCCACCTTGTTTCTAACAGCCCCAGATCCATTTTTTACAACATGCATGAAGGCTTCGTATTCTCCATGGATATCGGTAATAAAATGCTCTGTTCCCTTGGGCAAATTCAAAATGGATGATAAGTTTATAATCTCTGTGGAAACTGCCGCAATAGATGGATAAAGTTGTGATAAACGGCTCAGATAATGCTTATGACTTGTTTGTTCACTCATGTTTTTCCCCCATTTTCAAACACGGTTCTTATAATTGAAGTATATGAGATTTCCCACCTAAATACAATCAAATTTCCAAGGAAACCCAATTATTTCCTTGGGTTTCCTTTGGTTTTATTCATCCTGCACTTTGTGTTAAACTATTTGCAGTATTTTGAAAGGAATTATCTATGAGACTATTATTTATTCGACACGGAGAACCTAATTACGAAAAAGATTGCTTGCTTGAATCAGGCAAGAGAGAGGCAGAGGCCCTGGCTGCTGCCATAAAAAAATATAATATAGACCATATCTACTGCTCCCCTTTAGGCAGGGCAAAGGAGACCTGCGCCATTGCCAGCGCCGACTTGGGTTTGCCTGTATCTTACATGGATTGGCTCCAGGAATTCCCAGCCAGGGTAGATATCGGCCAGGCTCCCAATGACCTGGCAAATGCCTATGATGAAATTGATATTGAAAATGGCAAATGTATTCCATGGGATATGAAGCCTACATATATAGGAAAGCACCCTGAGTACATGGACCCAATCGATTGGAAAAACTCAGAGCTTATCCCTTGCTCAGATATGATGGAAAAATATGCTGATGCTATAAATGGTATAGACAGGCTTCTTTCTGACCACGGTTATGAAAAGGACCAGTCCTATACAGGAGAGCCTGTATACCTTGCCAAGGATTCCAACAAAGACACCATCGCCATATTCTGTCATTTTGGTGTAACCTGTGTCCTTCTTAGCCACCTGCTTAACATCTCACCATTTGCCCTGTGGCACGGCACCATATCTCTGGCTTCTTCTGTGACAGAACTTGTCACCGAGGAAAGAGAAAAGGGAATTGCAAAATGGAGAATGCTTAGGTTTGGAGACACCTCTCACCTGGATCTGGCAGGTGTGAATCCTGCCTTTGCTGGCAGATTTGCAGAGACATTTGACAGCCCAGAAAGACATTAAAAAAAGGGCACTGAATTTTCAGTTAGGCTGAAAACTCAGTGTCCTTTATTATTTCTTCGTTATGATTGAAGTGAACCCAGTCACCTTCATTTATGTCTTTGTCGTAAAGTTCTTTGTCCTTTACATTGATGGAAAGCTCCTCGCCACTGATTGCCCTAAGAACCACCTTGTCTGTGGCATCACAGCCCTCAGGTCTTCCCTCACATCCAAAATCTTCTTCTGTAATCTGCTTAACTAAATACGAAACCATTTCTCTTCCCTTCTGATATGTTGGATATTATAGAACATTTTAAAAGGAAAGATAAGCAGAAAATTGTACGAAAATAAGCTTTAGCCCTCGAAAGTCTTTGCTACTTCCTCCAAGAGATTCCTAATCTCAAGATGTTGTGGACAAACCTTTTCACACATACCACACTTGATACAATCAGAGGCCTTGCCAGCGTCTGTGGTGTTTTGCTCATAGTACATGTTTTGATTCCAGTCATTGTATTTAATTTTTGCATTGTAGCAAGAGAAAAGCTCTGGAATCTTAATATCCTTAGGACAATGATTGTCTAAAACGCAGTAATGACATGAGGTACATGGAATCTGCTTAACCGATTTAATTATGTCGCTGACTGTATATACTGCCTTGATCTCCTCCTCATTCAGGATAGAAAAATCTTTCATGGCGCTGATGTTGTCATTCATCTGGTCAAAGCTGCTCATGCCAGATAAAACCATGCACATGCTTGGGAAAGATGCCGCATATCTGATAGCATATCCTGCATTACTATAAGAAGTACCCTGGGACTTGTTTAAATCATCCAGAACCATCTGAGCCTCAGGAGAAAGATTAACCAGGCTGCCTCCCTTTACTGGCTCCATAACAATAACCGGCTTGTGGAATTCCTCACAAACGTCATAGACCTCCTTGCTCTGTACAGATGGGTCATCATAATCCAAATAGTTAAACTGAATCTGTACAATCTCAATCTGAGGATACTGGGTCAAGATGTTTCTCAAAACATCTGCTGTATCATGGAATGAAAGCCCTACGTGTTTAATCTTGCCCTCTTCCTTTAATTTAAAGGCTGTCTCGTAGGCATTGCACTTTTTAAATTTTTCAAAATTAGTCTTGTTCTGAGCATGCATAAGGTAGAAATCAAAATAGTCTACTCCGCAGGCCTCTAACTGGCTCTCAAAGAAAGGAACAATGTCCTCCTCCTTTTCAAAATATGACTCTGTAAGTTTGTCAGTAAGCAAAAACTTTTCTCTAGGGTAACGGCTAGAGAGGCAGGTTTTAACTGCGCACTCTGACAGTCCTCCAATATATCCGTGTGCAGTATCAAAATAGTTGAAACCATTGTCTATAAAGGCATCCACCATCTTGCTGACCTGGTCTGTGTCCACCTGGCTGCCAACCATAGGCAGGCGCATCAAGCCAAAACCAAAATTCTTTTTAATCTCTGGAAAAAATCTATTCTCATCCATTACATTCCTTCTCCTTTTTTGTTTCTAGGCTCCTTTAACCTATTTAAAATATACAAAAGTTGCACCTATGTATCAATCTGTTTTTCTGGAGAATCTCGCATAAAAAAACTTGCGGAAGTCTCCTTCCGCAAGTCAACTAATGTCTTATCTCTACGCATTGAATTTTAAGTTCTGTACCACCATAGGAATTTGTGATGGTAAGTGTAGCATCCCCATCTGTCCTTGGCACTGTAAAGAACACTGGCAGGTAATTCTCAGAGCTGCATAGGGACTTGGTGTAGGTAGTGCCATCCCAAGAAATTTCCAGGTCGGCAACACTGCCCTCTAAAATGTCAGATGCTTTTGCCCATACTACTATGGTCAAATTCTCATCCTCTCCCATCAGGTCTTTTCCAATCTCTGTGGAAATAATATCTGTTGGCCCATAGATGCCTGCCATAGCAGACTGGCCCTCATCATAGGCTGCGTCCCCTTCTGTGGCAAAGCCCTTGGCCAAAATTTTGGTAATCTCTGGATCAGACTCTGGCAGAGAGATCTCATCAGCCCCAGACACCGGGTCCATAGGGAGAATCTTTCCATTCTCGTCAAAATCTACATAGCCAAATCTAACAGACCTGTTCCATCCTGCCCCCTTCCATCTGGCGCCGTGGTAGAAGATTAAATCCTGGCTGCCATCAGCAGATGTGGTAAAGCAGTTATGACCTGGTCCATAGACGTCATCCTTTCTGGAAAGAATAGGCTTTTCATCCTTGGTCCATGAGGCCGGGTCCTTTGGATCTGACCCAAGAGTCATAGTGAGGAGGCCTAGGCAATACTCATCTGTCCAAGATCCACTGGCTGAGTAAACCAAGTTTACTGTCTTGCCACGGACCAAAACCTCAGGTCCCTCATTGATAAGCGGATGACCATTCTTCTCCCAATAGATCTCTGGCTTGGAAAGGAGGATTTTTTCCTGAGCCACCTCTATAGGACTGATCATCTCAGCAATGTATATATCCTGACGGACATTCTCGTAGCCTTCCCAACCAGACCAGAGGAAATATCTTTTTCCATCAAGATCCATAATCGTTCCATCAATCGCAAATTTGTCATCCATGCCTGCCAACACATCCAGTTTCCAATCCCCCTCCATAGGGTTTTGGGATGGATTGGAAAGGACAAACATGTGATGCATAGTATCACCTGGTACTGTGGCTGCAAAATAAATATACCAGCAGTCATCCAGATTCCAAATCTCTGGGGCCCAGACCTCGGATAGATCCACGCCTGGGTCATAGACTTGTTTCATCTCGGCGGCACCTAGGCCCTGCACTGTAGGTGACACTGCGATTTGTATGTCCCCTCCTGTGGTGCGGGTGTAGAGGTAGCCCCCATCATATGTTGTCACGAAAGGGTCCGCCCCGTCCTGGTCCAGGATTGGGCTTACCTTTCTGGTATTTATTATCATTTCACTATCTCCGGTCTGAGACCCAGCTGACTGGCTTCCTGCCCCGCTAGCGCATCCCACCAAAAGCAATCCTGCCAGGATTACGCTTGATAGCCTCAATCTAGTCTTCTTCATTAACTCTTAATCTCCGATATCTTTCGTTGATTTCTTTTATAGCTTCAGGCTTGCATTTCCACTGTCTGTCATAGGTCAACAGTCCGTTTACTTCCTGCTCTACATCTGTCAGTTGTGTATAGCAGAATCCAGCCAGCACTGGAGAATCTAAAACCACATCCAAAATTCTCTTATATTCTTCTACGTAGGCTTGTTCTGAATTAACCCTGGTGTAGCCCCAATCCTCTCCCTTGTTCTGATTTGGTGTGTAACCAATTCCTCCAAACTCTGAGAGAACAATAGGTGCACCCTGGTCCTTGGTGCCTTTGGCATATACATCCCATACTCCACATGGATGGCCTACCAACTCCTTGCGACTAGAGAACATTTTCTCAAAAATCTCTGCTCTCAGCGTGCCAGGGTCTCCGTGTTCATAATTGTGGATAGCGCATACGTCTGTATCTGTCTGCTCCCATCCATCATTTGAAATAACCAGTCTGGTAGGGTCTGCTGCATGTAGATAATGATAAAGAGCCTTTGAATATTCCTGCTGCTGTCTGTCAGCATGAATATTTGGGACTCCCCAACTCTCATTTAATGGAACCCAGCAAATAATAGAAGGGTGATTGTAATCACGCTCTACAATTTCCTTCCAAAGTTCCATCTCACGGTTCATTTGATTGATGCCAAAAGTAGGCACTGAGGCACACTCGCCCCAAACCAAATATCCCAATTTATCTGCCCAGTATAAGAATCTTGGATCCTCGGCTTTTTGGTGCTTTCTGCATCCATTAAAGCCCATGGCCTTGGAAGCCTCTATGTCCTTTTTATAGTCCTCATCAGTTGGGGCTGTCAAAAGGCCTTCTCTCCAATATCCCTGGTCTAAAACCAAGCGCTGATAATATGGCTTGTTGTTTAGGTAAATCATGCCCTGCTCGGCATGAACCTTTCTAAAGCCAAAATAGGTCTTTACCTGGTCTAGTGTATTGCCACTTTCATCCTCCAGAATTAATTCTACGTCAAAAAGTCTAGGTGACTCTGGAGTCCAAGTGTAACCACTATCGTGGAAATTGCTCCTAAAAATATGGTTTTGAACAATGTCTGCCAACACCGAAAGCTGCTGGCCAATGCATCTGGTCTGAGATTCCCAAACCAAATCATTCTCCAGGCAAACCTTGGTTTTTAAATTGCAGCCTGCGACATTTCCATTGAAGAATAGGCGGATTTCCTCTGTGCCCTCCTCAAATCTAGTTGTCATGCGCAACTTTTCAATCCTCTTTGGACAAACCTGCTCAATCCAAACGCTCTGCCAAATACCTGATGTTGGTGTGTACCAGATTGATCTAGGAGTCTTCTCCCAAAACTGCTTGCCTCTAGGTATTGTTTCGTCTTCACATGGGTCAAATACCCTGAGGCAAAGGTCCCAATTTTTGTCCTGGCAAAACTTGTTTACCTGTATAGTAAATGGGCTGTCCCCACCCTGGTGGTGGCCGACGAATTCTCCATTTATATATACGTCACAAATATAGTCCACTGCTCCAAAATGTAGGAGTACATCCTTGCCAGCAGGGTCTTGTTCCAGACTAACCTCTTTCCTGTACCACAATATATCGTGAACTGATGTATCACCAATTCCCGATGCTGGTGCCTGATATGCAAATGGCACGGTTATAGTCTTTTTATAATCATGGCTCTTGTACCATTTCTCGCTTATTCCCAAGTCCTCATCATCAAAGTCAAAATCCCAGGTACCATTAAGGCTCTGGTAAGAGTCCCTCACCAGGTCAGGGCGAGGATATTCTGTTCTTTCTATCATTGTATTTGTTTCCTTACCTTTATTTAATTCCGCTGCCCAAAGACATAGACTGCATAAACTTGTCCTGAGCAAACAAATAGAGTACAAATGTTGGAATGATTGCCATTATGGCGCCGGCCATGGCAATTCCCGGATAGGTCATGTACTGGCCCTGCAATAGTTGCAAACCAGGTGTAATTGGCAGCATCTCTACATCACTCATTACTATTGATGGCCAGAGGAAATCATTCCATGCGCCTGTAAATGAAAACAGGCCTACAACCATTAGTACCGGCTTTGAGTTTGGCAGGATAATGTGGCGGAATATCTGCCAGTGATTGGCTCCGTCCACTTTTGCCGCCTCATCTAATTCTCTAGGGATAGCCATCATAAATTGTCTTACCAGAAATACGTTTGTGACTCCAGCCGCGCCAGGCACAATTACTGCCAGGTAAGTGTTGGTCCATCCAAATGCATCTACGATTTTAAAATTTGGAATAAGGCTCATAACGGATGGGAACATCATAGTTGCCATCAAAAGTAAGAACAATCCGTCACGTCCTTTAAAATCCAATCTGGTAAAGCCATACCCTGCCAAGGATACAACCACCAGCACCAGGCACATATGTCCTGTAGCCACTACCAGGGAGTTTAAAAACCACCTAAGTACTGGAGAAGAGTCGTTGTTAAACAACTTGAAATAGTTTTCCCAGGTGAAATCCACTGGGATAATATGAAAGTCCATTTTCTGGATCTCTGTCTCTGACTGAAATGCTGTAAAAATCGCCCATATCATTGGAAACAACCAAAGTACGCAGATGACAGCCAGGATGACAAAGGCCAGTGTAAGGATGATTTTTTTGTTTCTCGATTTAGATTTCATGTCCTCACCTCGCGTTCCTGCGGTTAATCACAAGTTGTACTGCCGATACCGCAATAATAACCAGACCCATCAATGTGGCCATGGCAGAAGACATACCTGCAGTTGATATACCTTTACCAAAGGCATTCTCCTGAATATACATCATCATTACACGGGTAGAATTGTTTGGGCCACCGCCAGTGAGCATGAGAGGCTGTCCGTATATGTTGAACTGGGCCACTGTAGTTGTCACTGTGGTAAAGAGTAACTGAAATCTCAAGTTTGGAATAACCACCTTGAAAAACTTGGTGATTGAACCTGCTCCATCAATTGTAGCTGCCTCCAGCTGGTCAACGGGGATGCCAGCCAGAGCTGCCACATATATTACCAAGTTGGATCCCATGCACCACCATAGGGTAACCCCTACTATGCAGATCCAAGCCCATGGTTGTGTTGATTTCAAATCAAAATCCATGCCAAACCAAGTGCGGAAAGGTCCATATGACAGGGACAGAAGGAATGACCAGATAATCATTACTGCCGAAATTGAAAAAAG
Source organism: Pseudobutyrivibrio sp. (assembly GCA_024684955.1). GTDB lineage: Bacteria > Bacillota > Clostridia > Lachnospirales > Lachnospiraceae > Pseudobutyrivibrio. The sequence continues at coordinate 38,804 of JAIKWH010000021.1, read as the reverse complement.
TGTTGGCATGTAAAGAATTGACTGGAAAAATTTATGTCCCTTTGGTTTTGAATTGAGCAATACTGCAAGTAACAATGGTACCACTACGCAGAGTGGTACCGCCATTACAACAAAAAGAAGAGTATTGCCCATTCCCAGACGGAACTGATCATAATAAATGCTTGATTCATCAAAGAGAATCTTTGCATAATTCTGCAGTCCTACAAACTCCGGTGTATTGTACATGTCCCATTCAGTCAGGGACACGTACAATCCGAAGAAAGCCGGGAACAGAAAAAATATAGTGAATAGGAGAAAATACGGCCCGATAAACACTGCTGGCCAAAAAAGTTTTTTCTTCATTAGTATCCCATCTTCTCGTTTACAATCTTCTGAATCTCATCAAATGTCTCAGTAATATCAGCTGCGCCGCTTAACATATCCCACATACGAGCATCAACCTCAGAGAATACATAGCTTGTACCATCTGTTGTGTTGATTTTTACCTTGTCTCTACCTGTCTCAGATGTGATAAGGAATGACTGTGGCAAGCTGAGGAATTCCTCGTTCTGGCTCATAGCAATACCTGAAGGGATTGCACCTGACTGGCACCACTCAAGCTGATTGCCCTGGAGCCATGTAAGGAAGTCAACCATTCCTGCCATTCTGCCTGCACTTCTTGGAGACTCTCCCTTGAATAATGCAAACTGGTCAGCACCTGCACACTGTACGATATTGTTGAGATCCCACTGTGGAGTGAATGTCTCTACCCATTCAAAGTCTGTGATTGTGTTCATTGTAGAAAGCATCCATGTTCCCTCTGGAAGGAATACAATCTGTCCATTTACGAACAGTTTGCCAGCATCCTCGCCCTGAGGAACCAACCAACCGTTATCAAGCATCTTTTTGTACTCTTCGATTGCTGCTACTGAGTACTCATTGTTTACAGAAATCTTGCCATCGCCATCAAGCCACTGGCCACCCATCTGTAAGTAGATATTCATAAAGTTCTGCATGTTCCATGTTGTAGCGCATGCGTAGTTGCCATCAGCCTTTGCTGCCTCACCAGCTGCCTCGATTTCTTCATATGTAATGAATCCATCATCAAGACATCCTGGTACATATTTTTCAGCAAGGTCTTTGTTTACATACATGATCCAAGAACCCATTGTTGCTGGAATACCATACTGGCTACCATCTGCTGAGCCTGCATCCCATGCACCTGAAATATAGTTTTCAGCCTTTACTTCTGTACCGCTAATTGCGTCATCCCAGCTTTCAAGCATGCCCTGTGAGTGATATGTAGGAAGTGACTCTGAAGCGATCAGGGCCATATCTGGAACACCCTTGCCAGATTTGCCGGCTGTTGTAAGCTTAGAGTTAAATGTCTCAGCCTCCATGGAAACAAACTTTACTGTGAAGGCTGGGTCTGTTGCATTGTAATTATCAATAGTGGCTTTGATTGCCTCTGCATCAGGACCTGTTGCAGATGACCAAAGAACCAATTCTCCATTTGTTTCTTCCTTTGGTGTAGATGATCCACCGCATCCTGCCAAAAGACTGGCGCTTATAGCTGCTGTCATCAGCAGACAACCCATTTTCTTCAATTTCATTTTTAAAGTCCCCCTCTTAATATTCCGTTTTGTTTACTAATTGGTATACTGTCAACTTGACTTTTTAGTCAAAAACAGAAAACCGTGCACTGGTTATCTAAGTCAGATGATAGAACAAGTGCACTTAGTAGTCAACTAATTTTAGGAGAATTTTGGCAAATTTTATAAAATTTCGGCTATAGTAAACCTTTTGGTAAAGTTTTCTGACTTTTACTTCTTTATCACCCTCTTTCGTATACTATCTAGTATACGGTATATTTTTTGAGATTCTTTTCAAAAAAATATCGAAAACCAGACGACTATTTGGTATACTGACCTAAACAGGAGGTGTAAAATGGTTCTTAATCTTGAAGAAGACGGCATAGACGTATACAAGGCTCTGGCCTCAGAGACCAGAGTTAAAATACTTTCCATACTGGCATCAAAGCCTGCCACGGCCAGCGACCTGGCAAAGGAGTTATCTCTTACAAAGGCTATCGTGTCCAGACATCTAAAGGAATTGGAGAATGCTAATCTCATTCACCAGTCCCACAATTACAAATCTGAGGATGACCGCAAAAAGGTCTACACCCTAAAGGTGGATCAGATACAAATCAATTTCCCTCACAGGATTTACATGCCATTTAAGAAAAAGACCTCAGAGATTCCTCTTGGCCTCTATTCAAACTTTGACATCCAGCCTACCTGTGGCCTGGCATCTCAGAGCGCTACCATCGGCCAGTTTGACGACCCTCGTTCCTTTGTAGCAAACCAACGTGTGGACGCCAGCCTCCTTTGGTTCTCAAGAGGATTCGTGGAATACCGCATCCCTAATATGTTAAACGAAAACGAAAAGCCTGAGTTGTTAGAACTTTCTATGGAGCTTTCCTCAGAATTCCCTGAGTCTAGCAACCGTTGGCCTTCTGATATTACCTTCTCCATCAATGGAATAGAGCTGGCCACCTGGACCAGCCCTGGCAACTATTCTGACGTGAGAGGCAAATACACTCCTGACTGGTGGGATTCTTCCTTCTCACAATACGGGGACCTGATATATCTCAGATGCTCACACCTAAATACAAATGTGGATGCTGTAAAAATGTCTGACGTGACCATCGACGACCTGCATTTAAATGATTCTCCATGGATCACCCTTAGGATTGCGGTAAAACCTGATGCCAAAAACCCTGGCGGTGTTACCCTGTTTGGCAAATCCTTTGGCAACTCACCTCAGGACATCATCTTTAATCTCTATCATTCAGACACTACAGAATAAAATTAGAGCCCTCCGGTTGGAGGGCCCTTTTTATGTATGGGGACAATCAAGATATTTATACTGCAAGAAAGGATTGGAATATCTCTGCTTCCTTTATGGCTGCCTCTGGGGTAGGCATCTCTGAGTATATTCTAAGAAGGGGTTCTGTGCCGGAGAATCTAGCGCTAATCCATCCTCCATTTTTAAAGTAGACCTTGCAGCCATCCATGTATGACACCTTCTCTATCTCCTGGTCAAAGGATGGTATTTGCTTTTCTTCCATGAGAACTTTATTGATAGATTCTTTCTTTTCCTGGGAGAATTTAAAATCCCTCTCCTCCATGTATATGGAGCCTACTTCATCCTCTATCTCCTTGTATATCTGGGAGAGTTTCTTTCCTGTCAATGCCAACATTTCCACCAAAAGGGCTGCTGCATAAATCCCATCTTTGCCGTGGATGTGACCCTTTACAGTCAGACCACCAGAGGATTCTCCACCTATGATGGCATCTGTCTCTGACATTTTTGAGGAAACCCATTTAAAGCCTACAGGCACCTCATAACATTTTTGTCCAAACTGGTCTGCCACCTTGTCTAACATATGGGTGGTGGTTAGATTTCGTACCACTGGCCCATTCCATCCCTTGAATTTGACCAGGTAGTAGTAGAGCAAAACCAAGATGTCATTTGGGTGTAGGAACCTACCCTTGTCATCTATGATTCCTATTCTGTCCGCATCACCATCTGTGGCTAGACCTATGTCGCAGCCATTATCCAAGACCGCGTTTTGCAATGACTTTAAAGTGGAAGAATTAGGGGCAGGCAACTTTCCTCCAAAGAGGGTGTCGTGCCTGTCATGGATTGTAAAGACCTCGCAGCGGGTAGTCATAAGAATTGTTTTTAGGGATGTTTCACTGACGCCATACATTGGGTCAATGGCTACCCTAAGGCCTGCCTTTCTAATTGCCTGCACGTCTACAGCATCTAATATGGCATCGATATAATCATTTAATGGATAGATTTCTTCTATAAGACCTAATTCTTTTGCCTTGTCATATTCCATGGTCTTTATAGAATTTTCATCTACTTTTGCCATATATTTTTCCAGGTCGATTGTGGTCTCCTCGTTGGCATCTCGTCCTCCCTTTGTAAAGACTTTGATTCCATTGTAGATGGCTGGATTGTGGCTGGCGGTAATCATCATGCCATAATCCATCCTATGTTCCATAACATAGTACATAACAAGGGGTGTGGGGCATGACCTGTTTATTAAATAGGCCCTAAAACCCTCTGCTGCAAATACCTGAGCCGCCCACTGCATGGCCTCCTTTGAGAGGAATCGCTTGTCATAGCCCATGACAATTTCTTTTTCCACACCCTCATTTATCATCTTTTCACACAGGGCCTTGCTGATAATCTCTATATTTTCCTTGGTAAATTCATCACCGATAATTCCTCTGAATCCACCTGTTCCAAAATGAACCATTATTTTTCCCTCTTCTCTATTAGTCTGTCACAAGTATATTCAAGTCTCCGGCTATGGATGTGTCTGCAATTTTTAAAATGCAGTTGCCGGTGGCCTCGTCAATACTGTGATCTACCTCCTTGCAATTCACTAGATATTTGCGAGTTCCAATGCCTTTCCTCTCATACAAGACATGAATTCTTCTCTTTAAATATACAAAAGAATATTCCATGGTCTTGTATGGAATGTGGGCCGATGGGGCAATGACAAGACAGTCATAGTCTGGCCTAATGCCAAGGACATACCAGATTAGCAACTTCATCACCACATTAGAACTGCCGGTTTGCCAGTCCAGCATAGACTGACCATCAATGGATAATTCTGGGTTATATCCATAGGAATTTGGCATAACATATGGTGAGCAATTTGTGGTCTCGTGCTTGTATGGGAGAATCTTTTCTAACTGTTCAAATCCCATCTCATCCTCTCCAATCATAAAGAGGCTCAGGATAGCAAAGGCGGTGGCATGGACGTATGTTGCACCATTCTCTGCTGTTCCCTTTGGCAATTTGTAGATTCTTCCTACTCCCTTTGATTCCACAGTAAAATGTGGGTCAAAGGTCTTGTAGCCATACTTTGAATCCAGGTGGTCATAGGCATTTTTTATGGCCCCCTTTAATTCTGGATACTTTCTTATCATGCCGGAGATTATGAAAAATGCATTGGAAGTAAGCCCGTATCTAGACAGACCATCAGAATCACTATGACTACCTACAAAATATGACCTGTCTTGTCCCCATCCATGGAGGATTCTCTTGTTGCCATCCCCATCTGTAATGATTGCATTTTTCATTAGGCCCGACTCTATGGCTGCACTAGCATCCATGTATTTAATTATCTTGTCTGAATGCTGGCCTATTTGGTCCAAAAGTTCCACCATTGCATTGAGATTTTTATAAACCTGGAGGGTGGCCATAACAGAAACACCGTTTCCGAATTCTTCCCCCTCCTTGTTGCTTACCCCAAGACCATCCAGGGCATCGTTCCAGTCCCCATACAAGGCTCTGATACAGCCTGTGTCAGGGTCCATGGCCCCCAGCAAAAAGTCCATAATGGCAATCATGTGGGAAAGCACACTATCCCTTTTTTCCGACTTTTTGACTATCTTTTTCTTGTCGTCCACTATCTCATAATAGCCAGCATCCGCCTTGAGAAAGTCAAAGTCCTTGGTATATTTAATGTAGGTAATCACTGTATCTATTACCCAGCAGCCCTGATCAATAAACTTTCTCAAATCAACTGGTGGCATATCGCCTGGCACCTTTGGGATACCATACTGTCTCGGACAGCGGCCACTTGGGTCAATGTAGGAAAAGGCCTCCAGCATTTTTTCCCTTGCACCCTGAGGGTCTATATATAGCATAGCCTCCAGGGCCTGGAAGACATCTCTTATTCCTATGAGAGAATTAGGTGTCAACTGGACGTAACCTTTTATGGTTCCGCAAAATTCCACCTGCTTTTTTAGGTAGGAGAAAAAGGCATTCATCTTTTCATCATCAGTTTTCAAGAACAGATTTTTTAGATATGCCTCTTCCCTATTTCCATTGGCCTGAAGATAATAATCCGCTGGTTTTTGGTATGACTCATTAGTCAATCTCTGGAAACTCTCCCCGTTTCTCAATGCCTTCATATAGGCAAGTTCATACTCAAATCTAACTGTTTCTCCAGCCTCAATGGCAAGGTCGTTTTCTGTGGCTGCTATAGCAATATCTGTAAAGGAGGTAACTGGCTTCTGGGATGCCAGTTCTCCTCTTTCAAACACTGCGGGATTAGAAAGGTTGCGAAGATTTCCTCCCACAAACTCATCTCTTGCAGTAGTGTATGTTCTCTTTTTCACCTGGCTTGCGCCTAAAACCTGAATCTTTTCCGACCACAGTCCTACGTTTGACACAGACTCAGTCCTTGATAAATCCTCATTGATTTTAAAGAGGAATCTGCAAATATCTTTTTCTTCACCCAGATAAGAGCATTTTCTAAACCACCTGTCCTCGGAGGATTCAGCAATGGAATTACTCAGGTATGGATTTGCAAAACTGATTATCTTGAGTTCTTTTTCCTCTTGGCCCAAATTTTCCGCGTCCAGAGAAATATGGAGTTTGTTATTTTCATCTACAATAACCCTCACCATAAATCTGTGGTCTCCCTGGGCTGTATAATAATAGGCAGCCTCCATGGTAAAGACGGTAAACCTGTCGACTTTTCCAAATGCAGATTCATCCAGGTATGGGACAGGCAGGAGGGACAAATATCCATCCTGCAGGCCAGCGAAAAAGGCAAGTTTTGGCTCCTTGCCCTCCTCTGCCCTGAGAATCATGGAAAACATGCCATCATTAGCATGCATATATCCTGATGCGTAGCACCAAAAATTAAAGCCATTTGCCCCATAGGGAAATCTATTGTTAGGAGATAGGCTAGGAATGGATAGAATGCTGCCATCATCGAGGACGTAGGTCCCCTCAGACAGTTTCCTGTCATCCATATTTCCACTTAAAATCTTGTCATATTCATCAAAGTATTTTTTATCCATTAACTACTCCTTCACACTTCCCACCAGAGCGCCGCTTACAAAGTATTTCTGGAAAAATGGGTAAATAACAATAATTGGCATGGTTGTAATCATAATTGCTGCGTATTTTATGGTGTTTGGAATTGTTGCCTCTCCTGGAGAAAGAGATTTTGCAATATCCTGGCCCAGTTGGCTGTTGATAACAATTCTCTGTAAAAGTACCTGAACTGGAATCAAGTTCTCGTCACTCAAAAGAAGCATTTCCCAAAAGTATGCATTCCATTTGTCAATTGCGTAATAAAGGGCAATTGCTGCAATGATAGGCTTTGAAAGGGGTACCATAATCTTGAATAGAATCTGGAAATCATTGGCTCCCTCCAGTTTTGCTGACTCTTCCAAGGCTACAGGTATACTCTCAAAATGAGTACGGAAGATGATTACATAAAAAGCACTGATAGCACCATATAAAAGAATTCCCGACCTGGTGTTTAAGAGGTGGAGATTTTTCATATTAAGATAAAAAGGAATCATACCTCCTGAAAACCACATGGTAAACACGATGAAAAGTCCCATAGGTTTTTTCCATGCCCAGCGGGATTTTGACAGGGGATAGGCTGCTAAAATTGTCATGAGGACACTAAGTGTAGTTCCTGCCACAGTGTAGAAAATTGTATTGGCATAGGCCATCCATATTCCCTTGTATTTCATGACAACTGTATATGCTTTGGTAGTAAAATCTACAGGCCACAGCACCACTTCGTTTCTCATTACTGCTGTAGCTCCGCTAAAGGATGCTGCCACCAGATAAAAAAATGGAAATAGTGTCAGCACACACATGAGAATGATGATTGCGTAGCATACGAATATATATATATGCTCACCTGGGGTTTTTTTCTTATAATTCATGTCATTTTCCTCCTACCAAAGTGTTGTGCCGTCCAGTTTTCTGGTTATTTTGTTGGCACCGGCCACAAGAATAAATCCTACTACGTTCTGGAAAAGAGTAACTGCCTGGGCATAACTATAGCGACCTCCCATAATACCCTCACGGTAAACGTATGAATTTAAAACATCCGCGGTCTCATAAATTGCTGGGTTGTATAAAAGAATGATTCTCTCATGTCCAACATTCATGATTGAGCCTAAGTTTATAAGCAGCATAATTACGATTGTAGGGGCCAGATTTGGCAGGGTGATGTAAAGCATCTGCTTAAACTTTCCTGCCCCATCTACTGTCGCAGCCTCGTACTGCTCCTTTGGAATGCCTGCCAGGGCTGCGATGAAAATAATTGCTGAAAAACCTGTGCCCTGCCAAATACCTGTACTGATAAATATTGTCTTGAAGTATTTTGGTATCTGCAAAAAGTAGATGCTTTCATGTCCAAAAGCGTTTATTAATTTGTTGACGATACCTGCGTCCGGTGACAGAAATTGAATTACCATACTCATTACAACTACCGATGAAATAAAATGAGGTAGATAACTGATAGTTTGACTTATCTTTTTAAAATATTTCTGCCTGATTTCGTTAAATGCAATCGCAAGAATGATTGGAAGTGGAAATCCAAATATTAATCCAAAAACATTAATGAGCAAGGTATTTTTTACCAGGCGGAAGAAATATGGATCCCTGAACAGGGTGCTAAAATTATCCAGCCCTACAAACTTGCTTTTAAATATTCCTCTTACGATATCAAATTTCTGAAATGCAATTACCATGCCACCCATTGGCAAATAACAAAACAATATAAACCACACAAGTACCGGCAAAATCATAATATACAGGTATCTATTTCTGTATAGTTCTGTTTTTATCTTTGTAAGCATTTTGCTCCCTCCTATTTTTGTCCACATACTAGAGTGGTTTTACTTCTTTCTCAATGGAAATTTTTCCACCTTTTTGAAAAATAGAATAATCCTCCGCATACCAGTGCAATTGCAGCCCCAAGAATTATTGGCCAAGGGCTTATGGTCTTTTCTTTAGTCTTGCTTAAAGCCACATCTTCATCTGCCACATTTGACTTTTCTCTTGCATCAGGCTCCTCTGCCTCGATGCTTTGGACTTCTTCTATCTCCTCTATTTCCTCTGATGTCTCTACAGCATCTGCTGTGTCTGAATCATCTGATGGATTTGCTTTAACTGATGGACTTGTAACTTTTGTCTTTTTTACTTTTTTCTTTGTTTCATCTTTTACAAGAGGTTGCTTTATATCGGCTTTGGCTAAAGGAGTAGGTTCTGATGGCACACTAACTGTACTGTGATTTTGAGCTGGTGCGCTGACAGATTGGTTTCCACCAGATGAAACTGGTGCAGAAGGACTTGCAGGTCTACTCATGGCCCGATATGTATCGTAATAGTGAATAGCCATTCCTTTAAATCCTGCCCCTGCTACATTTTCTTTCATGGCAAGATTAACAAAATAGTTTTCCACCTTGTCTATCTCACCATTCATATATGCTTCACCCTCTTGATAAAAAGTAACCTTTGGAGGATTTGCCTCCTTGTCAGGCACATCATAGGTCTCTACACCTACAATCACATCCTTTGAAACAGAGGCGGCATAGTTTATTTCATCTTTGGTGTGGTATTCAATTCCGTCTTTGCCCTCAGCAAAGTCTCTGTAGGCCATTACTCCCACGTAATCCACCAGATCAATAATGTGATAATTCATAGCCTTTGTTGCCTGCTGGTATGTAATGGAATCTACCCCAGCCGTAACGTCATACCAGAATGGAATATCAACAGCATAGGTCAAATTGTTGGCATGGCAGATTTCCACAGATTGGCTGCAAAGCCTCAAATATTCATCTGCAATTTCCACCATTCTCTCATCCCAGTCAGGCAGGGTGTATGGCTCATTGTCGTGATGAATTCCATCAAACTTTTCAGCATCACTGCTGCACCCTGCATTAAATTCTACAATCCTTTGAATCCTTGACAGGGGAACATTCTGATTCTCTGTCCTGACCCAGGCACTGGCTCCATCTAGGGCCTCCACATCAATACCCATCTGATGGGCTTTTGCATTAAATGCCCTATATAAAAGAGGATATTTAGTGACTGCAGAGTCTTCACCCTCCAGCTCATTGCCAGTATTCATGTAAAAGAGGTTTACTCCCTTTTCTTGGGCAAAGGCAAAGAGTTCATCTGTTTTTGCCTGGTCGGTGATTACCTCAAAATTCCATATCCACATTGCCCTCTTTAAAGATTTGTATGAATACTCATATGTTTCCTTGCCATCTATATTTCCTCTGTATATTTCACAAGGAATTGTGTGGCGATACAAAAGATTTGATGAATCTGGAAGACTTGCATCTCTTTCCTCTGGGGTATTTACATATACTTTCTGGTCTCCCCCTTCTTCCTCCTCATCTTCTGCTTGGTCACAAATAACACTCAGGTCATCGAAATATGCTAAACCTGCCTTGTCCGCCACCTTGTATGTATACACCACAATCCTTGATACATTTTGTGGCATTGTTATGTCCATAGTGTCAAAAGTGTATTCATCCAGGCTGGTAAAAACCAACTCATCCTTATAAACTCTTGTGCCTTCTTGGTCAAAAATATCCACTCCAAAGAGAGCTTTCTCACCCTCCATGGATACAGCACCTTTTCCGGAGATTGTGATTTTATTGATGTCACTAAAATCACCTCTGATGGTTACATATCCTCCACCTTCTCCAGTGCCAATGACGCCTGCATTTTGCCCGCTGGCTACAAAATCACTTTGCACCCTAAGGCCATCTGGATCCCAGCCGGTCATCCCATCTTCAAATCCTGGATTAATAAGTAAATTTACGTTTTTTTCAACAGGGTCCCCCTCTGCTCTCGCAACAGGTCCGGTTGGTACAATACTTCCTAAAATCACACTTGTTGCCGCAAGGATTCCTACTGCCTTTTTATTCATTTTTTTCATTTTTCAGACCCTTTCTCCCTAAAAAAGGTTAAAAAAATAAGACCCCCGGGACAAAGCGCACTTTTATTAGTGCAAATCATATGTCCCGGGAAACCTTATCATCCCAGTTTAATTGGATATTACTGGAGAATCTCAGCGTACTTTGCGTACTCTGCGTTCTTTAATGCAGCCATGTCAGCAATGCCCATTTCCTCGATACGTGATACAAAGTCATCGAATTCATCAATTGGTCTTGTGCCAATCATGAACTTTAGCAACTCCTCATCAACATAGGTCTTGATTGGGCTCATTGTTGTGTCGTACTGATCCTGTGCTTCCTCTGTCAATGTGATTGTTGGGTTCAATGGGTAGAAGTAATCATTTTCCACATAATCAAAGAGCTGCTTTCTTACATCATCATTTGCACAAGATGCTGCCTCGTACTCAGGCATCTGTCTCATACCGATGAGAGCCTGCATACCATTTGAACGAAGGTATGTAACAAGTCCATTCTCAGCGTTTACAGCTGTGTCAGAATACTCAGGCTGACCATCTACCATGTTATAGCTTTCGCCTTCGATACCAAAGTTGAAAAGGAGAGAGCCCTCATCTGAATATACATAGTCAAACATCTTGATGATTGCAATTGCAGTAGCCTCATCTACGTTTGCAGAAATAGCCCATGCAGCGTTTCCAACAGAAGCCTGCTGTGAGAATGTCTTTGGCTCCTGACCTTCCTCTAATACTGGAGGAGCGATTACCTGCCAGTTTGTGTCAGAATCATTTGCCAATACCTCTGCGCTAGAGTTTAATCCAGCTACATAACCTGTCCAGTAGCATGTTGCACCAGCGCGGTTGTTTAAGATATGGAAATTGTTTGTATCTTCTCTTGTAATAAACTCTGGATCAATGAGACCTTCCTTGTACCACTTTGCCATTGTTGCAAGGTACTCTTTTGTCTCTGGCTGGATTGGAGCAAATACCATTTCTCCATCTCTTACCATCCAGTAATCATTGTTGCCATTTAATTCGATGCCCCATGCATCAGCAAAATTGTTGTAGTAATTCTCCCAAGCCTTGTCGAGAATAAGCGGTGTTACATCCCCCGCACCATTTCCATTCATATCGTTGGTTTTGAAGGCTTTGAGAACCTGATACCAGTCATCAATTGTCTTTGGCTCTTCCATGCCAAGGTCATCCAGCCAGTCTTTGCGGATGCAGTATCCCATAGCTGTCTTTATAGCAGTAAGCATTGGAATTGCATATACCTGTCCATCGCTAGCAGCTGTCTGAGCATGGTTTTCGTTATTATCTAAAATATACTTCTGAAGGTTAGGAGCATACTCTTTGATAAGGTCATCCAGTGGAAGGAAGGCTCCAGATACGCCATATTTATTGATGTCTCCCAGGCCACCTGCCATAACATCTGGATATTCTCCACTGGCTACTACTACGCTAAACTTTTCCTTTGCCTCTGAGTTAAGGCTTGTTTCAATATCAAATACCATGTTTGTTTCTTCTGCTAATTTTTTGAAAGTCATGGTATCTGGTGTGTAGAGAGCATCTGCCAAACGGCTTGGCACATACATAGATATTTCTACTGGTGCTCCATCCTCACCTGCTGTTCCACTATTGTTCCCCGATGCGCTGCTCTTATCTGAACTACCGCAACCCGCAAACGATGTTGCCATTGTTGCTACAGCCAGAGTAAGGGCTAATAACTTCTTTGCTTTCATACATTCTTTCCTCCTATTTTTTTGTAAGAATCCTGTATCGGTTCCATGACCACACCTTACAAAAAAGTTTGGAATTGGAAAATCATAAAAAATCCACTTCGTGTAATATTCGAGATTTTTGGGATTATAATTTTTCCACTTTATCTAATTTTCTGACACAGAATTGCGTCTGTACTGGGTTGGAGTGATGTAATATTTCTCCTTAAATTTCTTGATAAAGTAATTGCTGGAAGAAAATCCTACCTGGGTTATCAACTCTTCCAGATTCATATTGGTATCCAAAAGCAATTCCTTGGCTTTTTCCAGTTTGCAATCTGTAATATATTCTGTCATCTTTACGCCCTTTTCCTCTTTAAAGATGCGACTGATGTATTTAGGGCTCAAATATACTTTTTCCGCTATGAAATCCAGAGATAGGCTCTCATTGCTGAGATTGTCCCGGATAACATCTTCTATAAGTTTTATAGCGGTATTCTTTGGATTATCCTCCATTTCGGAAATGGCGCTAAAGGTCCTTTTTACAAGTTCCATAAACCAGAAATAAAAGTCCTCCAGATCGTACAGGGCGTTGATTTCTGTATATAGTCTGTTATTGTCCGCCTTTGAATTATCCTTTTTTATATCTCTGATGTAATAATTGTAGATAAATACATATTTTAAGATTATTCCATGGAGGACCTCTGTTGGAATCCTCATAATATGCTCTGTCTCTACAAAATTCTTTACCACTGCATCGACTCTCTCTACGTCTCTTTGGACCAGGGCCTCTGCAAAACTATCATAATTTGGGTCTATATCCTCGGATTTATTTATCAGATCATCCTTTATTGCTGCTATATCAAAGTGGTAAACCTGAGGCCTAAAGTAAAGATATGCATCGGCCTGTAGGATTAATGCATACTGGTTACCTGCCTCCATTAGGTCCTGGAATACTTCGCTTTCAAAAGTTATTAAATCCAGCAGGTAATTGACCTTGATATAATCAATCAGTCGCTTCCTTACCAGGACCATCTGCTCTTTAATATCCCCACCGCCAGAAATCAAAACCGCTACATTTCCATTAGATATCTCTGAGGCTACCATACGCAGGTCTGTGTCTGCATAGTCGTTAAAAAAGCCAACAATGACAGTCATAATGTGATTTATCTCTGTTTTTGTCAGTCCTGCATATACCTTTTTGTGGAGTTTAATAAGCAAAATCTCGCTGAAAGGTCCCTGCACCTCTACTCCTAATACTTTCATCTCCTCCAGCAGTTCTGTCTTCTCATGGAGCTTGCCAAAGAGGAGTTTGTTTAGGAAGTCTTTTTTCATACTTTCCATTCCCAGGTTTATCGTCTCCTCCTGGGTCTTTGTCTTTTCCTGCAATTCTTCTATGGCACGCTCAATATAGTAATACTCGTTTTCCCTCGCCCTCTCATCTACCTTATTTTTGTCCAGTTTGTTCATAATCAGGTAGAATGGCTTGTAAATTTTCTTGGCAAAAAGGTAACTCATGCCCACTCCTGCCATAATAACCAGGACGGAAAGCACGAGACACATACCGAGAATCTCTTTTGTCTCATAGAAAAATTCTTTCTTGGAAAGAACCTCTATCACAGACCACTCTCCATCTCCTATTTTATGAGAAATAGTTATAACGTCCTTTCCCTCTTTATATTCAGCCATAGAATCAGGATTGCCAAATGTAGCAACTGGCGCCTCCCCTTCTCGGGCTATTCCTATAGCGCTATATTCACCACTAATATTTTCTTCCATCAGACCATCGATAGCAGATTTTTTGATATCTACCACAATGTATCCCTTGAATTTATCATCCACTTTTGTATAAAGAGGGTATCCGGCTGTGAAAGAATATACCTCCTTGTCCCCTGTGGATGTCCTAACTACTCGACTGGCAATCCACCTTCTAAAATCGTGGAAAGAGGTCTCCTTAGAGAATATGCCATCATCCACTGCCTGGTCTCTAATATCCTGGTTTGGATATGTGATTCCCGATCCAGTGCTGATTACCAAGTCATTTCTCGTAGAATAAAACTCTATACTCTCAATCCATCCATCATTCTGAGCCCTAACATAAGACAAGTATGTCTGAGTCAATCCGGCAGAATAATATTTGTTTGGCACTGATGTATCAAAGAGGCGCATAACATCTTTTTCTTTATTATTGGGATTAGAAATAGAAACCATGACTCCATTGGTCTTGGTCAATAAATTCTCCAGATTTTGCGCCAGAATCTCAATGTGATCTTCCTCTATTTTTTGCACCTTGGAATTATATCGAATTGAAAACTGCGATAGCAGAAGTGCGTTCAAGAAAACTATTATGACAATAACAAGGGCTATGAAAGCCACTATCATCCTGTTAAATATAGTGTCATAGTGTGATAACTTTTGTAAAAACTTCTTCATTATTTTCCCCAATACCTTTAAATAAACTTAAGGTGGAGAAATAGATTCTCCACCTTAAGGTGTAACCCTATATTAGTATACATCACCTGACTCATAAAATGGCGTATACTTTACATAATCAATATACAAATAATCTTCATCAAAGTTTGGCTCTCCACACCAGTTGTTTGGGAACCATACACCAACCCAGAATTTTCCTGAGTGGAACGGAACTGTTGTATACTGGGTCGTTAGCAGTTGTCCATCAACATAATATTCAACACGCTCTTGACCAGGCTCTGTATGCCAATCAAAACGATAGGTGTGATATTGTCCATCTGCCTGGTTGAATGATGGAATCAACTGACTTGTTCTATATTCATTTGTCTCAATTTCTTTAATCCAATCAGTGCATAAGACATAATTAAAACTATTTCTATTTCCTGGCAGTTCGATATCAATCTCGTGATTAATATTTCCATCGTTATAATATGTCCACATAGCGCTTAGTGCACCCATTTGTGGCATAGCCTTCATTCTCACTTCATAACTGCCGGATGCATAGTTTTCTGTAACCGTCCTTATACATCCTCCGTTTCTCGGATAGGAATTTAGGTCGCCTGTACCTCTGATTATCAAATGGCCAGCACCATCTAGACTTACATTGGAAGAACTGACTCCGTGATTTCCTGCGCCCCATACCTGGTCAACAGTTTCCCAAATATCTGTATTTAAAGAACTTCCATTAAACTCATCATAAAAACCTGCTGCACCACCATTTGAAGGATTTCCATTTTCTGGTTCTTCTACTTCCTGATTTCCTGCTACTATATTTATCTCATCGAAATCTGCGTATCCTTGGCTCTGGTTCTTATAAGTGTATACCTGGAGTTTGGTCGTGCCAGGAACTGTTGTAAAAGTAATACTTTTTTGTGTATATCCAGTACCTGTGAAAGTAACTTCAAACTTTCCACCTGCTAACTTTTCCCCTGCATCATTCATGCAATCAACACCAAGATATCCAATGTCTCCAGCGCTGGCTCTTCCGTATCCCAAAAGGGTATACTCAGCATTTGATGAAGCAGCCACTTGCTGAGCCACACCACCTTCTCCTGCACCTATGCGGAGAGCCTTTGTCGTGCTCGCTGCCCCCTCATTGATTATTCTCGTAACAGAACTTGGTCCAAGTTCGTACCAGTCCTGCTTATTAGACTGGAATCCATTATTTAAAAGACTTTCCGAAATACTAGGAGTTTCTTCTTCGTATGCCTCTAATGAAATATCATCGAAATACGCATATGCCCATCCCGGATTCTTGTATGTATACACCTGTATATTGCTGGTTCCAGGAACTGTAGTAAAATCTAACTCCTTATTCACATAATTAGTACCTGTAAAGGTTAATTCAAATTTTCCTCCACTAATCTTTTGTCCATTGCTGTTCAGACAATCTACACCCAAATATCCTATCTCTCCATTTGAGGTAACCAAGCCTTTTCCTTTAAGAACATATTCTCGGTTTGCACTGGCTGGTACGGTTTGCCCCATACCACCTTCACCTGTACCAACTCGCAAAGATTCCCCAACTATGCTAGTAACAGATGCCGGTCCTAATTCATACCAGTTTGTCTTTCCAGATGAAAAAGACTGATTCCCCAACAAATTCTCGCTTGCTTTAATAGATGTCTGATCCCAAAGTAGTCCCACAATACTTAAAGCCATGAACAAAACAAGCGGTAATTTATGCTTTCTGTTCATACTTTCCCCTCCTATAATGATGCACTAATTGCATATTTTAATGGTAGTAATATGTGGGAATTCTTTCTATAGTAAAAAATCCACTTTATGTAAAAAAGCACCTCAGCCGAGGTGCTCTCTATCTTTTACAATTATGGTAATCATGTACCTGCTGTCGTCAGGAATTGTGATTGCATTTTTATATATTTGCTCTGTCTCCATGCCACAGTCTACGACGGCATATACGGATATTTTCTCCTGGCTTTCTAATGACACTAGTTTGTCTTTAATGGCCGTTAGATTTTTTCCACTTTTCATTATTATCTTGGTGCCTGGCATCTTGAGTTCTTCGTCGAGATTTAGGTCACCGGAAATGATATGGACATTCTCGTCTCCCTCACAGATTATCTCTTGGACTGCTGCTGCACTACCGCAAAATGCTGTGACGCCACTGATGATTTCCACATCAATATTGTCCCTTTTGGCCAGTTTCATAATGTAGCCAAAGGTTGAATAAATAGTGGGGTCACCAATAGTAAGAAAGCCCAGGTTGTATCCTTCCAAAAGGAGCTGCTTATAACTCTCATAGAACTCCTGGTGCAAGGTCATCAGGTCTTCCTTTTCCCTGATCATCTCAAAGTCGAAACTGATTATTTTTTTATATGCAAGAGCAGGCACAGCTGGCAGGGCAATCTGATAGGCTCTGCACTGACTCTTGTCCGCCTTTGGCAGGCATATTACGTCACATTCTTTTATCGCCTTCACAGCCTTTAGGGTAATCAAATCTGGATCCCCTGGCCCGACTCCAATACCGTATAGTATTCCGTTCATATATTTTCCTCAAGAGTTCACTAATTAAATAAGTTGCAGAATTTATTTGCTTATATTTCTATCCTATTCTACACCCTCCGTCAATCCGAAGTTTTTATAGACAGCCTTTAGGTACTTTTCATTATGGCTGGCAGCAAGAAACATAGGTGCGTAGGCATCTCTTCCTGAAATATTAAACATATATGGATAATTCTTAAAATGTGCTTGGTACTCAGTTATAAACTGCATTATGCCATCCTGGATCTCTTTTATTCCTTCAGGATTTGGCTCTGGATTGCCAAATCTTGCTTGTATGCTTCCATCTGTATCATCATAGTAAAATCCCTTGAATGAAGGCTGTGCAGATGAAGTAAGTAATTCAAAATAAAGATTGTACCCCTTTGATGGATTATGCTTTTTCCATAAATCTCTGTTATCTCTAGATGAATATAGATACGAAACAAGACTGCCATCTAATAGCATGGTTTCGCTCATATCAGGCTCAGAATTAGTAGCTGTATTAGTCCCTGCCACAATTCCTGTCAGTCTACAATCTATATTCCAGGCATTTTCAAACAATGTTTTCAGTGCAATTGCTCCGCTACCTGCCCATCCAATGTCCACCGCCACAGCTGATTTAGCATGCCCAATGACTGCTCTATAGTAATCTCCAGCCGCCTTTACCTGTGGTCTGTAAGTCTCCAATACACTATTCCAATTTTTATCTATGGCATCAATAAAAGAATCTATGTTTTTAGATGTAAGCTCTTTGTCTAGTGAACAGGTATCCTGGAAAATTGCATCTGCAATAGTCGATAACTCCATCTCATCTAAAACCTTAGATAAAGATTTTCCCTGATTAACCTTGTGGTAAACCATCTTTCTAAGGAAATCATATTTCATAAACTGGGCAGACCACTTAACTGCTGCTAGTCGCGAAATATATACATACTCTGTGTCATCATCAGGATATAAATAATCATATGCTCTTTTTATTATTTCACCATCGCGGCTTAAAAATAGTATCTTATCCACGCTATGATTAGCGCAATATTCATGAATAAAATGGCAATATCCTAAAACAAATAATCCACCGTAAATAAAACCATATTCTTTATTAAGAGTAAAATTATTTGCTTGAGAATAGATGGCATTATTCACTATACCCCTGTATGCTCCGCCAATAATTGGTGACATGTCATAGGCTCGATAAAGCAATGAATTCGCGTTTACATTTTTATAATGGAATGCACCAAACCCATTCTCCTCTGCTTTTTTCACATCGCTAACAGGATTATCTCCGATATGAGCAAATTTCTTGGGCTCATCATCAAGTGCTGTATATTTGCTTTTAACTAACTGATATAAGTCTCCCTCGACCTTAGATTTGTTTTCATCACAAGATACAAATAAATACTCGTAGCCTGTATATCCACATTTAGCCAAAATCTTTTTTAGCACATCCGCCGGCAAATACATATCAGAGGTTATAACCACGTGCTTACCCCTGGCAATCAACTCGTCATAGATTTTTTTCATATATGGATTTGCATAGCAAAACTCTAACTCTGTCTCGATTTCTAACTGCATACCAAGTTCAGCATCTATACCCGTAACCTGCTCTACCTGGTTCCAAATTTCTGCTATATTTACTTCATAGGAGCCCTGCTCTTTAAACTTCTTCTTGCGCGCAGCAATCTCTGCCTCAGTGCGGATGCGTTTGAAATCCATATAGTTAATTCGTTGCCCAATGATGTGGAATAGGTCTGTTGGTTCTGAAAACGGGCGCAAAATTAACGTATCAAATATGTCGAAAGAAATAACATCACATAATAATAACTTTTCAATTGATAATTCCTTAGAACCATGCTTAGGATCTGTTTCTTCTGTGCCCTTTATGTAGAGATGTTTTTCTTCGTAAATCGAGACTGTTTCAGTTTTACCGATCCACTTAAAGCACAGGATATAATAAGCAAAATTTAGCCATATTAAATATAACCATGATATAGGAATCCACAGGCCAGTTTTGCCATCATGGAAATTATGATATTTATCGCAAATTCCTGGCGATTTGTTAACTAATAAACTATATAATTCTTTACGCATAGCACAATATTCCTCCATATAAAAATAAGTAATCATCATTCACGACGATTACTTATTTCATTAAAATTAAACTTATATTACTTATCATATAGATACTTCTCTTTTTAAAATTAAGACTTAACTTAGACATATATAGTTTAGTTTTTAATTATTAATTATGGAATTCAAATATTTTATCTTCAGTATATATACATATAAGTTTAATTATCCTCAATTGAAATATTTTTCAAAAGGACTTTCTGTAATAAAATTTAAATCTATACTATTTTCCATCTTGAATTCCTTTAAAATCTGTTCTAACTCTTTTTGCATTAATTCAAATTCAGAAGAATTTTGTATATTCGCCTTAAGTGCGGTAGACGCATACTGATTATCTACCAAAAATCCATCAAACCCGGCTATATAAATATTACAATTATCAATATTCTTTAATAAATCGAGTAATATAATTGTCGAATTATTATTGTACTTCCAACGAGAATCTCCTATAGGATTATTTATGCGATAAATTTTTTCATTATCGTATTTATCCATATTAGAAGTCATTAAAATATTTAATTTATCAATATTATTCTTAATTATATCCTCAAAATATTCAAATTTTAAATCATTATTAAAAAAAACCATATCATATTCATACCCAGCCAGATAAGAATTAACCCCAATTACAAATGGTTTCTTTTTTTCTATAAATTCTTCTATTTCCTTTCTTTTAGTCTCAACTGATTTCCCTGGAAGCAACAATAAAACGTCCTTTCCTTTCAGTGTATTGAATAACCATCCTCGCGTGTAAGTATCATCCGCTTTTCTCTCCGTGCATTCTTTATATACTCTTTCTAAATTATCATAATCATATACAATTCTTTTATTTCCATCTAGACTATCAAAGATATTACGCATATCTTTAGCTTTAGTCCTATGCTTATCAATAAGATATGCCACATTATTAACATGACATCCATACATTCCTGCTAATGCATATGGTATAGAATATCCCCAGTTAAACTTTGTTATAAATTCAGACATATATAAATCAATACAATCCATTAATGAATCCATATCATAACTTGATTTATACTTTAAATTCATATAATTTGCTAGTAGTTCTGTACATGCATTACCAGCACCTCTTCCCATTCCACATAGTGTACCATCAACTATTACCCTTCTTTCAGGCGCAGCCGATATACTCCACTCTATAAACTGAATTGCCATAGCAAATGATAACTGCTGATTATTATGTGAATGAAATCCTATGCCTATAGAAATATCCAAATTATGATCGAGGATAGTTAGCATTCTACTTAAATCCCATGGATACATTTTCCCAAACGTATCCACAATAGAAACTGCCTCAGGTCTAAAATCATTAACTAATCTGGAAACATTTATTAACTCGGCATCTGTATAACCCGAGGTATTTGCCAATTGTAAATAAACCTTATAACCCTTGTTTCTAATTGTTGAAGCAACATTTATTCCTTCTACTGCTTTTCCTACTGGAAAAACAACCCTAATTGCATCTATATCCCCTTCTTTTTTTTGGGGCATTTTATTGCAATCATATCGATTATAGTCAATCATTAAAATAAACTGCTTTGTTTTTTTACTAACATACTTTTTTAAATCATTTGGTACATGAAAATATGAACTTCCATCTATATATTCATTTTCCTTTAGCCATCCACACTCAATCAAATCAATATTGGCATCCTGTAATTTGGCAATAATACCTGAAATATTTTTTTCTCCAAAATTTCCATTAACAATATATGCGCCATCTCTAAGCGTACAATCAAGAATTGAACAATTCACCTTTATTCTCTCCTTTCATCTTAAGATAAAGCATTTCTGCTACATCAAAATCTAAAATATCATCAATATCTATTGCTTCATATTTATTGATTTCAAACAAATATGGATTAGGCCCATAAACGAATCCCCAATTTTCCATAGCTTCTCTTTTTGCTATAAAAAATCCATTAACTATATAATGCCAATTAGGTAAATCTTGACTCTTTACATGATTTGCTACAGAAAAATTAATGGGCCCATTCTCGTCAAAAATATATTCCTTTATTAACGTAGCCGTAGCAATAGAATCATATTTTTCATTCACATTTTCAAATAATTTAATTCCTTCAACTAAACTACGATCACTTAATAATGGGCAAACACATGGGGTCCACATCATAATATCATCTTGAACCTGTTCTTTCGCTATGTAAGAAACAACCTCATTAAACGACTTACTCTTTTCATCACAATAGATATCTGGACGTTCTATAGCAATTACACCTTTTTCTTTAGCTATGTTCAACATCTTATTACTATCACTAGAAACAATAATATGGTCAATTCTGTTAATACGTTTTAATTGATCTATTTTAATTTCCAACAGACTACTATTTCCAAAAGAACGAATATTTTTGTTTTTTACTCTACTAGATCCCTCTCTCACTGGAATTACAGCCGATATTCCCATAATAATACTACTCCTCTCTATAATTTATATAATAAGGTGGCATTTCCTTTGCTAATATGATGTATTTCATTATTCTTGCAATTAATTTGTAAACGATTTACCGTTTACCTACAGTCTTCATTTTTATATAATTTAAAGATCAACTTTCCTTTCTGTATTAATAAATTCTAAATCCTCATTAAAATTATACCTATTACTACATATGGTAGTTATTACTGCCATCTTGAATCTAAAAAAAATTACACATCAGCACAACATGCATATATCGAAATACCAGTTGTTGGAAGTATTTTTTCTATCGAAAAATCGTGTAATTTATCAATATACCAATTATATTTAGATATCAAATAAATATATTCGTCTGACAAAGGCTCAATAATACTTTTGATATCCTTATTAGCTACTTTCATAATATGAATCGGCATTATATTTATATTTTGAGCAAGCCTAAAATACTCTGCTGTGGATAGTTCTTCCATGATATCTGTATAAATAATAAAATCATAATCCATTAAATTATCTTTTAGTAGCTCGTCTCTATTTTGGATTACCTTATATCTTTTATTTGTCATATCAGAAACATCATTGAAATTTATTTTTAGTAGACTTTTTATGTCCTGGTATAATAACTCATTATTGTAGGCCATAATCATACCAGACTCACCTATTGACCCAAATTTTTCTCCAACATCCTTATATAATGCATTCAAATGATTTATTACTAATAATGAAACATAGTATTTATTGGTAAAATCCGAGTATAGCCATACCCCCGGGCAGTGTATATCATTTTCAGATTCGTCATACATGTCATTTGCTGTGCTTGACAATAATACTTTACACAAAGGATTAAAATCAGGGAGAAGTCCTTGAGTTAAAATAACAGAAAACAATGCTGGAAAAGCATATACTCCTCCAAAATACTGCTCAGACACATTCTTATCAATTAAAACTGTCGGGTGAGTTTTCAATATTGGCACAATGTCTTTGGCACAATAATAATCAAGCATTGTCTGAATGCTATGATACATATAAAGCCAATGATGATTATATCTGTTTCTAATATATGGGCAATTTTTATATACTTGAGATGGCAACCAATTACTTTGTAAATATAAACAAGCAATATCATTAGTTAAAGCTTTATTGTCTATGTCAAACATTTCTAAAAGCATATTCTTCATATCATTATTCAACAATCGTAAAGCTCTAACCGCATCGAAATAACTAACTCGTGATAATTCATAATGACTCTTATCCGAATCTGGGTTTAAAATAAATTTTTGGTAACTATTTCCACCAAACATTGTTTTATGCTTTAATAATGCATCACGATATCCAATATTATGAGCATATTCTGACTTAACCCAATCCTCATTCCTTTGATTTAAACCATTTTTAGCAAACTCAAACCAATAATAATTTATTTTCTTTAAAGAAAAATATATTCCAATCGTATCTTCTCCATCTGTATTGGAATATATACAATCATATTTGCTTAAATCACACCCCTGTTCTCTTAATCCAGTGTCAATTCCTTCAAGAATAACATCTTCTGTATTTTTTAGACTATCTTCATATCTTCCTAAACTGTTATCATACACATAAATATTTTGGAAAATTCCTTTTTCCTTAAACTTTTTCAAAAAAGATGTGTATCTAGACCAATCCCACCCATCAGCTAATAGTAAATCAGCTATTTCATCTGTTTTTTCCCCTAATTTATGCGCTAATACCCAAGCAAATGCAGCCCCATGGTAGAACGTGTATAATACACTCATTTCTAGTTCCCTCCAATTTTCTCTTTTACCCTACGTAAGAAAAAAGACTTATCTACAATCATCCAATATAAGGCTTTTTTTACAATATTCCCATTTAAAACTTTTTCTTTATATACTTCCCATTCAAGATTTTCAGTTTTTATATTGAGGCCATCATTTTCTCCTTTTCTTTTTGTATTATCATCTTTCAAATCAAATAGCCTTTTCCACTTAATCTGTTCATTCCACATATCGACTAATTTTTTTTTGGTAATTCCGCCAAAATACTCATCTTCTATATGACTTTCATCAAATATTCTTTTATCCATATCTTTTGCAAAGATTAAAAATCGCTCATATGGGACAGATAATTCTGTTCCTACCCTATAATCGCAATCATTTATTATATTTAATATTCTACTGATATTATTAGTAAAAACTTCTGCCCCTTGGTATATTTTTTCAAATATATAGTTATCAGTTGGACTTATTATCTTTTCTTCAAAGATTGGCTTAATGACATTATCATTTTTTTCATAACCAATACATGATGGACGATAATCCGATAATAAGTATTCATTAATTACTCCAGACATAGAAGTCGCCTTTGAATAATAGGTATGTATCGACATATTATTACTTTTGCACCTATTAAACGCATCTTGACCATTATTATGTATATATAAACCTAAAACATGTTTTCCAATCGCTTTTTCAATCATTAAATGTATTTTTCCACTATATCCGAAGTCAAATATTATATCATCGTCATTGATATTATTAGATAAATATTCTCTACATAGATTAAAATTATTCTCCAATTGATCTTCATCAACATAATTAGATAAGTTTTTTATATACTTTATATATTCTAATTCACTTGAAAATTTAGATTCTAATATATATCCATCATTGAATAACCTTTGTCTTATTTTGTCATCTAATCTTTTTAAAATCTTGCTATAAGTCTTATATATATTTATATGAGTTTGTCCGTTCCATGAATTGGAGGAAATAACACTATCCATACCAAAAAACTTAACCTGAATAGGTATTAATGCTTTTCTGCTGACAAATAAATAACTAGATTTAGGTGCATTAGGGTACATGTTTTTTCGACAAATATCATATATACGTTTTAAATAGTATCCATCTCTAGAAGTAAAATGTATAACCTTTTTTTTATATTTAATTCCTTCCTCGCAAAGCCATGATGCAACATTAAATAAATGCATACCTATCGGGAACTCACCTATTGTGAGCGGATCTGCATTAAAATCAGTATTTCTATTATACTCAATATACGGATTACCAAAAATCATATTAGCCGAAATAGCATATGCAATCTTTGCATAAATCGTCTCATATATATTTGAATAATCATATATAGATTCTTTATTACAGTCAATCCAATCTTTGCTCGAACCAGAATATATGCTATTTATGTTTCCCATCAGCATTTCTTTTGATTTTGGCAAAAGAACAGCTTTTATTCCCATGTTATTTGCATTTAAAAAATCTGCTTGATAATTATCTCCGATATGAATAATCTCTGAAGGTACACATTTTAGTTCATTTATTAATGTTCTATAGAGATTTCCTGTTGTCTTTAGCTCACGCCTTTCTGAGGATAAAAAAATATCATCATAATCTTTATAGCCGCATTTAAATAATATATCCTCTATATCTTTGCGTTCTAAGTACATATCAGAAGTGAAAACTATTTTTTTACCAAGATATCTTGCAAGATTATATAATTCTTTACCAATAGAGCGTTCAGAAATTATCTTCTTTTCTATATCTATTTCTATTTCCATAATTTTATTGCAAATATTTTTTTCTACACCAAGCTTATTCATTTCAGCGTATATTTCATTTATGTTCACATCCTCCCATCCCGGATGATTAATATTCAACTTTTGTCTAGCAATAGTTTCAGAATTCTTTCTTAAGGTTTTATATCCAACTATACCTATATTCCTTTTTCCAATTTCAATTGAAACCAAATCTAATATATCTTCTGGATTAAGAATATTCCGAACAACTAATGTATCAAATATATCAAATGAAATAATTCTATGATGAGTATTAATAATTTCACATTTAATTTCTTCAAGAGAATTATTCCAGTTTGTTTTTACGCTATCAAAATAGCCATCTTCAGTTATTGGATTTTTTAGTTCCTCTTTTTCAAATTTTATTAGGAATTTTTTCTTAACATCATTCAAGTTTTTCTTATCTGATGATTTATTTGAAATTATTACAGATGACCATAGTCTAAAATATCTGTCTTTAAATGCTTGTAAATGTTTTTTTTCTTCTTCGGATATTTTTTCACATAAAAATTCCTCTATTGAAGAAAAAACATATACAACATCATTTATATCCTTTTTAAGTTTTGTGATGTCGTTGTTATCCATTGTAGATGACTTTTCATTCCTATTATAAAAATAGGCATCACAATCACTAAATCCCATATTCTTAGCATTATAGAATAATATCATGGTAAACAAGATATCTTCTGTCATTACTAAGTGTCGACTAAATCTTTTCAAATCATGCAATGACTTATCCCATAAAGATTTCTTATATAATTTATTCCACATTACATGTAATTCATACATGCATCCTTCATCTTCCAATACAATATTTAATGGACAACTATTATATTTCTCTTTATATTTATTATATGAATATGCATGATTTCTAATAAATCTCCAACCATTACCATCTATTGAGACTGTGTTACCCATTTGAAGATCAGTATCATTTTTTTTAATATCTTCGACCAATAAACGTATCCAATCTACAGATATCATATCATCTGCATCAACAAATAAAATATAATCTCCATTAGCATATTCTACTCCACTAATTCTGGCTTGATATAAACCGATATTTTTTTCATGCTTGACTACAACTATTCTTTCATCTAAAGTTGCACACTTATCTATTGTATCCAAGTGCACATCTTCATTTCCATCATCTATAATAATTATTTCTATATTATTATATGTAGATGCACATATACTTTTTATACAATTCAAAAACATTTTTTCCTCTACATGATAATATGGAACAACTACTGATACTAACTCGCTCATAGTAAATATCTCCTTTAAATAACATAATTTAAATTAAATTAACAAACTTATTTTTATTAACTTTAAAAAACTTATTTCCCACTAGTAACAACAGTACAGCCCAACTTGTTATTTTCACCCAATATGAAATATGTGAAACAGTACCGTACATAAGACAATCTCTCACCATTGATATTGATATGTATATTGGGTTATATTGAAATAGAGTTCGAATATTATCCGGGACCTTCTCTAATGGTACAAAAACACACGAAACAAAAACCATTAATGTCATAAATACAGAATACAAATATCCTATATCCTCAAAATAGACATATAAAACTGCAAGAATTTTACTGATTCCAATAATAATTATTGTTGTCAAGAGAAAAATCGGAATGATTTGTACTACTCGCCATGTCAACCTAATCTTAAAAAACATTATTATAGGAATAAGCATAACGAAAGAAAAAAACATCGTACGAGCAGCCATTATTATTTTTTGATAAATATATATTTCCACGGGCATTTGAGACTTTATCAATAATTGCTTATTACTAACAATACTCCTCATAGCCCCGTTCGTAGCCGATTGATAATAATTAAAAATAGTAATTCCGATGAACACAAATACAGGAAAATTTTCAATCTTTTTTACAATAATATTTTGATAATATGTTGACATTATTATCATATATATCAATGGGTTTAAATAATCCCATAGCCATCCTAAATTCATTTCATTTGTTTGATTCTTATATTCTTTATAATTTATCTGCCTAATTGCAAATATGTATTGTTCAATAACATTTACTCTTTTTCCCACAAAGACACCCTATATCTTTTTAACAATTTCATTTTCTCTAATCTTAAAATATATAATTCCAAGTATAAATGTGACTACAGCCCATATAATTGCAATAAATAATTCTTTTTTATTAAATGTCCCATATAGAACACATTGCCTCGCTATATTCGGATATATATATAATGGATTCATCTGTGTTATCTGATGTAAATTTTTAGGATAACGTTCTATTGGAACAAATACGGCAACCATATGCGCTATTATAAAAATTAAATGATTCCAAATATTTTTTATATCTTTATAAAAAACATAAGATGTTGCTAGAATAAAAGATATACCTATGGAAAATAGTAATTCTAAGAAAACATCTATAATAATGATTATTATTGTCCAATTTATTTTTACTCCGACACAAATATAAACAATCAATAATGCAATACATGAAAACCATAGGTTAACTAAAGCAGTATAATTTCTTGATAAAATAAATGTCTCTCTTTTTACTTTAGCTTTTATAAATAAGCTTTTATTATCTTCAAAAGCTGTCAAGCTTGTCATCGTGGCTGTGCTAAATAAAATCCAAAGCGTACGTCCAGTAATGAAATACACCGGATATTTTTCAGGGTAAAGTGAATACCCACTAAAAACTATGCCTATTACAATCATAAACAGCAGCGGATTCAGCACCGACCACACAATACCCAGCACAGACCTGGCATATTTTCTTTTGATTTCCCTTGCAGTCAGTTCGCGAATCACAAAGATGTACTGCCTAATTCCATATTTCACTATAGAAACTCTCCCTACTATAATCTTTCCCCATTCTTAAAATTCTAAAGATTATATAATCATAAATCAATAGTCATAACTACCAGCCAAGCGAGTATTTATCGTTATTGAATTCTATTTTAGTAGTTATAACTATTTGTACTTATAAAAAGGGCAGGATTTTACCCTGCCTCATTCTCTTTCATTTTGCTGTATGCATCGCATACTACCTTTGGTTCATCCACCATCCGCAGTTCGCCTTTTTCTATCCACACACATTTTGTGCAGTTGTCTAATATAGTTTGCATGCTATGGCTGACGAGCAGTACAGTGCTACCTCCATGTATCATTTCCTTGACACGCTTTAGGCTCTTCTTTCTGAAAAATTCATCGCCTACTGAAAGCACCTCATCTAGTATTAATATCTCGGCCGCATCACCTGCAGTAGCAATGGCAAATCCCAGTCTACTTACCATACCACTGGAATAGTTTTTCACCTTTTCATCCATAAAATCCTGCAGTTCTGCGAATTCTACTATCTCATCATAGTGCTCATCCAAAAACTTTTTGCTATAGCCTATGATTGCGCCATTCAGATACACATTTTCTTTGCCAGTTAGTTCCATATCAAATCCAGTTCCCAGCGTAAGAAGTTGTATCTTTTTTCTGTCTGCTCTCACTTCTCCTTCAGTAGGATGTAGTGCTCCTGATACAATTTTTAGTAGTGTGGATTTACCCGAGCCGTTAGTGCCTATTATTCCCACTATTTCTCCGCGATATACGTTGAAACTCACATGGTATAGTGCATATAGTTTTCGATAAGTTATCTGTCTCTTCAATAACTGAATTAAATAGTCTTTCAATCCAGACGCCTGAGAACTTGCTATGTGGAATTCCATAGTCACATCATCCACTTCTATCACAGGCTCTTGCAATCCTTTTGGCTGATCTAGATAATCAGACGCATCAAAATCGTAAACACCCTGCTGAATAATGTCTATTGAATCCCTGTCTAGATCCATAACATTTAAGTATTTATTACCACTTTCAAAATTCGATTCTCTTCTTACCAGTTTTTCCTTTTTCTTCTCTTTATTAGGAGCCCTTTTTATTATTCTGATGATTATAGTTGCCACTATTTGAATGGTAATAACTAGTGCTATAAATAAAAGAACAAATAGGAAGTAACTGTTATACAAAATTGAATTAGTCTGTTCCAAATCCTCCTCGTCATCTGCTGCCACAGATCCCCCCTCTCCAGTTTTTCTTTCTATACTCTCATCACTCGCATATCTATCTTTGGGCCCAATTATTTCTGGTACTGTTAGGTCTGGTATTAACATTTCTTCGGCTCGCAAGACCCCCATAGGAATCCTACCATCATCAACTTCCGCCTCTTCCTCTAGGGCTGGAGTAACGCCTATAGGAGCAGCCCCCTGTACTGCCACATTAAAAGCCTCTCCTGTTTCGGCCATCCTAATATCGGCACTAGCAAAACTAATAGCCGTATTATTACCGCTAATGGTATTGAAATTGACCATATACTTGACTTCATTGTCACCTGATTCTCCAACAAAAGTCAGGATGCCCTGCTCAGGATCAACACCATCGGCACCACTCACATACTGCATCACAGTAGGGTCATATTTTACAGTAACTTCATAATGTCCTACGCCATTAGCCGTATTAATGTACACACCAATAGGTAAGCCCTCTCCTTGCGTTGCAAAATACGTTTCACTGCCAAAGTGAATAATAGCATCCTCTGCATATGCATCATCCGACCATATGACAACAGCCGCTATTATCGCAAATACGATATATAGTCTTCTTATTCCTCTATTTTTTAATAGCTTTCCTAACATACATCAACCTTTTGTATAATCTCTCGCCTCTTAAGGCGTTGCTAGCCTTGTATCCCTCCCCCAGCAAATTTACAATGCTAGCTTCTGGCCATCCACTTTCATGGAGTTTTTTATTTGATTTAAAGAATTTTATCCTAATCCTTCTAAAGAACTGCTGATTATGCAACTCCCCCATATCCCACTTTGCAGCCACATTCTGCATCTGTAGTTCCAGCACATCATCGCAAAACTGCAGTCCACCAAATGTACTCGCTTCTAATGCCGTAGGATTAGACATAATCTTAGATAATAATTTTTCTGCAATTTGAGTAGATTTCTTCTCATCTGCTTTTTCTAAAAACCATACCTTATCCAGGTTATATACAAACTGTTTAACCAATTCATAGTTTCTTTTCATAAACGCAGAGTTTGGATTGCCCTTATCGCTTTGCACAGCTTCAAATCCCCCCTGTATTTTATCTCTATATCCTATGGTCATCCCTTCTGGTGATGAAAATGTAGTCTCAAACAAACATATAGAAAACCTACTTTTTCTACTAATGTTTTTACCTGGTTTAATATAATAGGCATGGTAATCAGATGCTGCCATCGAATCAGGAATATCATATAGCCCAAAATAAAAGCCTTCTAATCGAGGGCTTTTACCAGAAATATGACTAATTAATCTATTCAGGCTTTTTTGGGTCGAACCTAACCAGCCGCTATCAACTATTGCGTAACTAACATCCTCAAATAAACCATTCTCTCTTAGATAGCCTATCGTTGTATCAAAGAATTCTTTGGAGTGGCCTTCTACGTATTTAAAAAACAGCTCCGAGCATTCATCCACTTTTAGCTTTAATTCCTGTATCTGAGCATAGGATAGACACTCTTTTATTCTTTCTGTAAAATCTATCTCTTTGGCAACGTTTATTATTTCTTCATCAGTGAAATCCACTCTCTTCATTAGTTTTTCAAAAGTGATATCTATTCCACCTACAAAAACACTGTCTAGAACATCTCTGCCAACAAATGAATACTCGGCATTTCGAAGAACATATCTGGATACGTGAATATATCTAAGTTCAATCTGCAAATCGGTTCTATTTCGCTGAATATAACTGGCAATGTGATACATTATCCAGCCATCTCTTGCCAGAAAATAAAGTCTATCAATATTCTTACTCTTGGCAGTCTCTAGCACCCATCTGACATAATTTACTATTACTGGTGCAAAAACATGTAAAAATATCTGATCATATTCATCCAGATTGTCTTGCGCTTTCAGCGACTGCTGCAAAGCCTGATATAGGCGTCTGTCCTGTTTCAATATTAATTTGTACGACATCAGCCTGTTTTCTATCATTCTCTATTCTTCTAGTTCCTTCGCTACGCTTTATAAATTCGATTAATATAGGTGGTAACAGACAAGCCGCAAGTGGTCTCAATACAAATAACCACCCTATCGGAAATAGCGTTCCCATCTGCTTAAAATTGCGATATCTTATTTTTGCTTCGTTTATACGGAATTTTGTTTTCCGCTTTCCGTATGAATCTTTGGTCTCACGATATTTGAATAGGTTCTCCTGAAGGTTGTATCCTTGCAATCCCCTCTGAACCAGATGCATAAATATCTCATAATCTTCGCATCTAAGTGTCTCATCAGTTGCCAAATATCCTCTGCCTGCATCAAATACTTCTGCTCTAAAAACAACTGATGGATGAGCATAAGGCGAAAACTTGTAATAATCCTTTGCCGTTGGAACCTCTGGATAAGGACGCTGGCCCCAAACGCCGGTCTCATCAAATAGTTCCGTATTAGTCCCACACCAAGCATATTCTAAATTGTTTTCTAGGAAATCCACTTGTCTCTCAATACGGGTTTTGGCAGAAATATCATCTGCGTCCATTCTCGCAATGTATTTTCCTTTTGCAACCAATATGCATTCATTTAATGATGCAGCCAGTCCCATATTTTCCTCCCGTCGCATCACTAATATTCTCTTATCTAATTTTTCTAAATCTTTAACTATTCTGGCAGCCTCTGGTTTAGAGCCGTCATCCCAGATAATAAATTCAATATTCTCATACGATTGATTAAGTATTGAATCTACAGCCTCTCTCAATACTCCCTCGTCCCATTGGTTGTACACACCCATGATGACGGATACTAACGGTCTACCCATGTCTTATATACCTTCTTCATAGTCTTCTCTACTTCATTTATAGTAAAATGCTTTGCAGAGTTGCGGCATCTCCTAGCCAAAGAATATCTATAGTCTTCATTAGTCATTAAATCTGTTATAGCTGTCACATACTCATCTACGCTATTTGAAAAACATACCACTGCATTTACTAAATCTATTGCATATTCCCTAGTCCCTCTATTATCAGACACTATAAGCGGTACTCCACACAACAATGCTTCAACCGCCGCAATACCAAGACCCTCTCTATATGAAGGAAAGGCAAAACAGTCTGCGCACTCTAATATGTCTGGCATATCAGTTCTATAACCCAACATTTTAACTTGTTTTTCCAAACCTGCCTTTTGTATATTTGCTTCTATTTGTTCTGCGTTAGGTCCCTTACCGCAAATCAAATATCGAATATCATTTATATTTACTTTTTGCTCCATCTTTATCTTTTCAAGAGCATCTATCACAACCTGTTGATTCTTGTTATTATTAAGTTCAGCCGCTGTGACTATAACAAACGCATCTTCAGATACCCCAAGTTTATGGCGCAATTCTATTTTTCTAGTCTCTAGATTAGACTTTTTAAAACGTCCCTCGTCGACTCCGACGCCGTGTATTATATCTACCTTCCCACCTTTTTTTAGCGCGAAATGCTTTGCCCTAAAAAAATCCTCTGAGTTTATAGTAATAATCTGGTCCGTCCATCTAGCGAGGAATTTCTCAACAGGATAATAAAGCAACCAATTATGTATAGGTGCTCCCTTGTAAAAATGAAATCCATGTGCAGTATAAATTACATACGGCTTTCTTTTGCTAAATCTAGCAGCTATCCTAGCGCACACTCCACCCATAGGGTTGTGACAGTGCACTATGTCTATATTGCATTCATCTATTATGTTTTTAACCTGCTTAATAGTCTTTATATTTGAACTTCTCGCAGGATTTTTTTCAATATCAATCTGGTGTAGAATAACACCTTCTTCAATTAATTTATTTCTATCAAATGTATAAATAGGATTATTAAAATTAGATGCATAATGTATCTCGCATCCCATTTGTTTCAAGATCTTAACATCATTACTTTCAAACTGAGGGAGAAACCCACTTATAGACGTCACGAACAGTATTTTCTTCATTTACAGGCTCCCCTGCTAATTTAATTATCTGGCTCTGGTTTCCCAGAGCCAGCAATCCTTATCAACCACATGATTTCGGAATTCTAATTAGATCTAACCATTTTATTTAAGTAGTAAATATTTGGTCATTAAAAAATTTTTTAAATTTAAAAATTAAGCAAATGCTTTCTTGCCGCAAACAACTGCACCAGCTGTGCCAAGAAGAATAACCATCATAGCAACTGGAGTTGTCTCACCTGTCTTAGGTGATTTAGCTGCTGCTGTTGCTGAAGCAACATTAACTTCAACTAATGCGAATGGTGAGCATGTAGCTGACTCAACAACTACGGCACCATTTGTTACTGACTTTGGAACAAGAAGTTCCCATGTCTTTGCAGACTCTACATAGTGAAGTACATAAACTGTACCTGCACCAATGTATGGGCTGGTAATTGTGAACTCATAGTTACCAGCTGCATTCTTTGTAGCTGTTGTAGGCTTAATGTCAACAACTGCACGAAGGATAGCTGATACCTTCTTTGAAGAATCTGTAGCTGCATTTGTAAGTGTTGCATTTCCAAGTTTCTCAAGATTGTTAAGAATAATGTTCTGTGCTGCTACTGCTGCAGAATTAACTGTTGTCTCAGACACTGCTGTCTCCTTAAATCCTTCAGAAACTGTTGTAACAGATGCATAAACTTCACCTGAAGCAGTTGGCTCAACTGCTGTTGTAGCCTCAATGCTAGCTGGTGTTGCCTCTACTGTACCAACTGTTGGGCTAGCAGCAAAAGCTGTCATTGAGCTCATTGTAAGCACCATAGCAGCTGTAAGCGCTACTAAAATTGACTTTTTCATTGTATTATTGTCCTCCTCTCCTATATTCATGTGGTTTATATCAAACCGGAAATGTGGTTTTCCGGGAGATACCTAAATTGACTATTCTACTGGCTCGTAGAATAGGTCTACTATTAATTTTTGAGTGGAATCTTCATCGAAATAGAACTCTTCAAATTTGGTTCCATTTATAAGTTCTCCGTCTAAGGAATAAATATTGTCTAAATCAAAATCATAGTCTAAATATTCTGTAGCCATATATGTGAAAGAATTTAAATCAACATCAGTTACCATGTAATCCGATAATATTTTGTATAATTCAATAGCAACTCTTATATCTGAGGTCGCAGCTTCTCTGGCTTTTTTCATAAACTCTGCCAAATACTGCTTCTGCCTATTTTGTCTTAGTTCATTTGATCCAAACTCATTTTCATTTCTAAGTCGAACATACCAATAGGCTGCATCCCCTTGTAAATCGACTACATCCCCCTTGTGGAGATTCATGTTGTATTCCGGATATACAATATCGTCTAATACATTAACGGTAACTCCACCTACAGCGTCATTTAAAACAGGTATGCCATCCATACTGATAGCGACGTATGAGTTAATTGGAATGTTGTATAACATTCTCGAAACAGCCTTTACCTGATGCTCACAACTTTCTTCCTTGCCATCTCCATACCCATGTTGCAAGGAAATCTGCAGCGTTTGCACTCCCCGATAATTACCTTCTTCATCCCAAACATCTACATCAGCCATGGCGTTTCTATTAATAGCCAAAAAAGAAACCTTGCTTGTATGTGGATTAATTATTGCCAAAAACAGTGAATCAGCCTGACCTCCAGCCAAATAACTTCCTTCTTCGGCACTCCAACTTTGGCCTCCTACTTCTTCAACTGTCTCAAAATCGATGCCCATGACAAGTACAGAGACGATATCCTCGTTTAGTTGATATATCTCTCCATCATAAATAATCTGATTCTCTTCTAGTTCACTTGTTGACTCCCCCACAACTACCGACGAATCTCCTGTCACAGGCTTATCAAGACTACTCTTTCCAACTAACCTCATTACAAAAATTATTCCTAGTACTACCAAGATAATTGCAATAATTGTAATGATAGTTTTTAGCCCGAATGTAAGTTTTTTTCTTTCAGTTGTTAGTTCTTCATTAAGCAT
Organism: Pseudobutyrivibrio sp.; assembly: GCA_024684955.1. GTDB lineage: Bacteria > Bacillota > Clostridia > Lachnospirales > Lachnospiraceae > Pseudobutyrivibrio. The sequence continues at coordinate 3,194 of JAIKWH010000021.1, read as the reverse complement.
TTTGTAAAACTCTATTCTCCCTCAGGCTCCATCAACACTCCAACAACCAGATATCTCTGATTGTCATCATGATCAGATGTGCAAGTGGAAAGTGTGATTATCTTGTCTTCTTTTGTTACTTCTATATCTGGTTTAATTTTCGCAACTCCATAGCCTTTTGATGCCACGTTGTAAATATCCTTGATGTATTGCTCATATACATATTCATTTGTAAAATCATAATTCAAAAGCAAATGATTTGCGTTGAACTCGTATGCCGCGAATATCTTATAAACTAATACATTATCTTCTGTATATATATATATGTATTGATCCTTGTTAAAAACGCTATCCTTCTCATAATTGTGCAGACTCGAGAACATAGTCTTTGCTTTGAGGTTATGTCCATAAACAACAGTGTGAGGATCGCTAAAATCTTTTGAATTGTAGTTTTCTGTATAAATAACACCTGGGAATCCCTTTGAACCATCCAGATTATGGTTAAGATAATATGCATTATCCATTGGATGCTGTAGCACTGGATAATCTATAGTTGTATCAGTAACAGTTATCCATGCATATATATCTTCATTTTCTTTATGTAATTCATTCCAATCTAAATTTTTTTCTGGAACTGTTATCCCGAAGCTTCCATATGGAGCTGTAGAAGTAGTAATGGAATTGCTCTCAGTCATTTCCACATCGTCAACATCGTTTACTTCTTTTGCAATGTCATCCAGCGTTTCAGCCGCATTTCCTTTTACGATCGTATCCCTTGTCATAAATGCAGCACTGACAGTTATTACTACTAAGAAAAAAACAAACCCTATTAAATAAATAATTGATTTCTTCTTCATAATTCTCTTTCCCCTTAGAAAAAAACAATTTTATACAGTTAAAATAATACATTTAACCTTTACAAAAAGCAATACCTATAACTATTAGTTTTAGCCCCCACTCTTCCCAAGCAATTGTAAAACTCATCAAATAAACTACGCTTAAATTGTTATTAATAAAGAAAGTGGTGGTGTTTGAATGGCTGTAGATTACAATTTAATCGGTACTAGAATAAAAAAATACAGAAAAGATAAGCATCTAACACAAGAACAATTATCAAAAAGATTGCATGTATCAGTTGGTTATGTCAGCAAAATGGAACGCGGTATTGAAAAGCCTAATCTTGATATGCTCTCATCCTTGGCTGATAATTTAGATTGCGACATAGCAAACCTCGTCAGTGAGTCAACAATCAGCCAGACTGATTATCTTGATAATGAATTTAGAATATTATTAGAGAAATTTAGTGCCGATGAAAAAAGAATTTTATATCGCTTATTGGAATATTACATGCTTTTGACAAATAAAGATTAAGTAAACCAATAAAGGGCCACCAGAAGGTGACCCTTTTATTTTTTATTATGAAAAAATCATTCCTGCCAGAGGGGACATAACAATCATTATTACCGAGAATGTAAAGGATGCCACCGACACTAATGTGGCGCGGCTCTCCGATGGAATCATGTTGTTTAAAAGGACATCGGACCTGATTTCTATAAAGGTGCCAGCAAATCCTGAGAGGAACCCTCCAAATATCATGAGCCATGGTATGCCTGACAGGGACGCTGCAATGGCAATGACTGTCCCTGACCCAGCAAATATGGCGGTATTCTTGTATGCCGGTGCCTTTATCATTGTTACAATTTTGGCACCAATGACACCGCCTAGGCCCATGGCAAAAAGGGCGGGTCCCAGTAAAAATTTTGGCAGGCCCTGGACTGGCAATTTTGCCTGCATGAAAAAAAACAACAATACAGACACTGCTCCTATCAGGGAGTCATATATTATCACCAGTCTGGCTATTCTGTTCTCTTTTAAGAATTTAAAACTATCAACAAAGACCTCTTTTGTCCTCTGTATCATTCTCATCTCCTCTTTGTGGCCGGGGTTTACCTCTATTAATCTAGCTGCCACTATAAAAGCAGATACTCCAAGGATGATGTCAATGGCGTAGGCCTTTTTATAGCCTAGGGCAAGGGCAAGACCTGCTAGCAGGGTCCCCAGTGAGGATGTTATTTCATAGATAATGCTATCTGTAGAGGCAAAGTTTTCATAATCTTCTTCCTTGCCATTTTCTTTTAATGAATCATAGGCAAGAGCCTCCCTGCTGCCAGATGCAAAGTTATAGCTCAATGCGTTTATGCCAATTGCAAATGCCACTGTCCAGAATGAATTTGACACAATCATCAAAATACCAGAAAGCACTGACATAATCTGGGCTACCATCATGGATTTCTTCCGGCCCAACACATCAGCAAAGGCCCCTGATGGTATCTCAAAAGTCATGCTCACCACATGAAAAATACTTTCTATAATCCCTATCTCCACAGTGGTAAATCCTCGAGCCACCAAAAGAGCAACCCAGGATGCCCCGGCAATCCTCACACCGCCCAAACCATCTATTAAATATAGTTTTCCTATTTGTCTTTTTGTATTAAATTTCTGCATAAAAAAATCTCCTTATCCTAAATTAATAGTGACAAGGAGATAGAGCGCATATCTATTAGGTCCTACTACCTAAAAAAGAGCGCACTATCCCCCTTGACTACTAAAATAGAACCTTTCATCAAGTGAATATTTTCAGTTTTCCAAGTCATAGCACGCCCTCCTTTCTTATTTTGTATATAGTCTATTTTAATCTATGCCACTTCATCTTTCAACACAGCCTGTCTAAACAGGACAATTAGCAAGATATAGCAGATAGTTTTGGGCAGCATCAGCATGCCCAGCATTGGAACAATTCCTGCTGCTACCGCCACTGGTATGTAAAACAGGAATGAAAGGGCGACTAACAGCCATACCCATTTCAACCTGGATGGCTCCTTGCTCTCCTGGAAATAGAGAATAACTATCAGGCAACCTAAAATCACAAATGGCACATTCCTAATGACTCCCCAGGCTGTGGATGATTGGTTTGTCAACCAGCCGTTTTGTGGGAAAAGACATAGGGCTATTCTAAAGACAGCTAGAGTCCACACACATATGGTGGCCTGTTTGTTTTCCACCTTGTGGAAATATTCTAAATATATGTAATACACCAAGACATAAAATACTGTCATGGTAATGGATGTAACCAGTTTTCCTACGCCAAGGGCCACGGTAAAATCTGCCCCTGTAACAAAATAATTAAGCACCCTAGGCACCAAATGAAAAGCATC
>JAIKWH010000018.1 GCA_024684955.1 Pseudobutyrivibrio sp. | reverse complement strand
TCAAGAATCAGCCGAGTGCTGTGCCATATCCTTTTAGATATCACTAATGATGATTTTAAAACTGCCAAAGAAAATGGCTATATATCCTACATTAAAATGCTAGGCTTTAGTAAAAAAGGAAATAAGTATTTAGGAAAAATTAAAGAAAAAGGTAAATATCCTTTGATAACATCACCTACAGATGAAATAGATTCTCACGATATCTTTTCAAGTGATGTGTTAAGAAGCATTCAAACAAACAAGACTGAGTCTAGTCATGCCAGTGAATACACAAGAAAATTTAATCTAACAAATTTATAAAAAAAGCACTCGAATTTCTCGAGTGCTTTTAGCAGTTCCTAGCGGAATCGAACCGCTGTTTTCGCCGTGAGAGGGCGACGTCTTAACCGCTTGACCAAGGAACCATATTGTCCTGTCGCTGTCAGCGACAAGACATATATTACTATGTGGACAGGCTTATGTCAACACTTTTTTATATTTATTTTTACATTAATCTTGGTATCCATTTGGATTGTTCTTCTGCCATCTCCAAGAATCAGCGCACATCTCTTTGATGCCATACTCTGCAGTCCAGCCAAGCTCCTCTTTTGCCTTTGTAGCATCTGAATAGCAAGTAGCAATATCACCTGGGCGACGAGGCTTGATTGAATATGGAATCTTAATGTCGTTAGCAGCCTCAAAGTTCTTTACAATATCAAGAACTGAATAACCAACACCTGTACCAAGGTTATAAACCTTAAGGCCTGCATTTTCCTCAATTTTCTTAAGAGCCTTTACATGGCCCTTTGCAAGATCTACAACATGGATGTAATCACGTACGCCAGTACCATCTGGAGTATCGTAATCATCACCAAAAATACCAAGCTCTGAAAGCTTTCCTACTGCAACCTGTGTAATGTATGGCATAAGGTTGTTTGGAATACCATTTGGGTTTTCTCCCATTGTTCCTGATGGATGAGCACCGATTGGGTTAAAGTAACGAAGAAGAACTACGTTCCACTCATTATCAGCCTTCTGGATATCAGAAAGAATCTGCTCGAGCATAGACTTTGTCCAGCCATAAGGGTTAGTGCACTGACCCTTTGGACAGTTTTCTGTAATAGGAATCTCTGCTGGATCTCCGTAAACTGTAGCTGATGATGAGAAAATAATATTCTTGCAGTTATGCTGTCTCATTACATCAACAAGTGTAAGTGTACCAGCGATATTGTTCTCATAGTATTCCCAAGGCTTTGCAACTGATTCACCAACAGCCTTAAGGCCCGCAAAATGAATACATGAATCAATCTGCTCCTTATCAAATACTTCGTTTAATCTATCTCTATCTAAGATGTCACCCTTGTAAAACTTTACAGGCTTTCCTGTAATAGCCTCAACTCTCTCCAAAGACTTTTCTGAAGAGTTACATAAATTATCGTAAACAACTACTTCATAGCCTGCCTGCTGTAATTCTACGCATGTGTGGCTACCAATAAAACCTGCACCACCTGTAACTAAAATTGCCATTATAATCCCTCCTTTGTTTACTAATAATAGATTAGCAGAAAACTAAAAAGAATAAAAGTAGTTTTCAGCTTAAAAATGTGCAAAAAAATTGCTAGGCATATGCCTAGCAATTTTGAACACATTTTAAGCAACCTTAGACTTTGCAACTTCTACAAGCTTTGCAAAACCTTCAGCATCATTAACAGCGAGCTCAGCGAGCATCTTTCTGTTCATCTCAACACCTGCAAGCTTGAGACCGTACATGAACTTAGAGTATGAAAGTCCATTGATACGTGCAGCAGCATTGATACGAGCGATCCAAAGCTGTCTGAATTGTCTCTTCTTCTGCTTTCTACCAGCGTATGATGATGTAAGGGCACGCATAACTGACTGCTTTGCGACACGATACTGCTTGCTTCTAGCGCCTCTGTAACCCTTTGCTAACTTTAATGTTCTATTATGTCTTTTCTTAGCGTTTAATCCGCCTTTAATTCTTGCCATTTTAAATTCCTCCTAACCAAAATCAAAACTGTAGTGCATACATATTAAATGTATGGCAATACTTTCTTCATGTTCTTTACGTTTGTTGCATCAACGATAGTTGACTGACGAAGATTTCTCTTTCTCTTTGTAGTCTTCTTGGTAAGGATATGGCTCTTATAAGCCTTATTTCTCTTAAGTTTTCCTGTTCCTGTTACTGTAAAGCGCTTTGCAGCTGCTCTTCTTGTCTTCATCTTTGGCATGATCTTTCCTCCTGTATTACGATTTCTTTTCTGCAAGCACGAGGCTGATAGAACGTCCCTCAACCTTTGGTGCCTTTTCCACTACTGCAACATCTGCAAGCTTTTCAGCAAAATCATCTAAGATATGTTTGCTAGCCTGCATGTGAGCCATCTCACGTCCCCTGAATCTAAGAGTAACCTTTACCTTGTCACCCTTTGAAAGGAATTTCTTTGCTGCATTTATCTTGGTGTTCATATCATTAGCGTCGATATTAGGAGACATTCTAATCTCTTTAACCTCAACAACATGCTGCTTTTTCTTTGCTTCCTTCTCTTTGCGAGCCTGCTCATAACGGTATTTGCCGTAATCAACAACCTTGCAAACAGGTGGAACTGCTTTTGGTGAAATCTTGACGAGGTCAAGTCCCTCATCATCTGCAATCTTTTGTGCATCTCTGGCTGACATAATGCCGAGCTGTTGTCCATCGGAGCCAATTAGACGAACCTCTTTGTCTCTAATCTGCTCATTGATCATTAAATCGCTAATGGTTATACCTCCAAAATAAATAAAAAAAATAGTGGATACAGAATATCCACCATAAGTCACAAATCAAATTTGCGAATATAGACCCGAGTCACATAAATCACTGTGCTAAGGTGAGAGTGGATACTCTACTTTGTTTCACAACGCATATAGATTAACACAGACTTTATCTGCCGTCAATAATAAATTTATTAATAACTTCAGATACTCCACCTTGGTTATTATCCAGCCTTGTAATATAGTCACATACCTCTTTTAGCTCATCATGACCATTTACCATAGCAGCACCTACACCTGCCATAGTAATCATAGAAATGTCATTTCTCTCATCTCCTACAGCAACTGTGTTTTCCATAGGAATGCCAAGATGAGATGCCAGTTCCTTTAGGCCATCCCCCTTGCTTGCCTCCACAGAGATGTACTCTAGAAAGGCTACATGGGAAAACATGCTGTTAAAGATACCCTCTATCTCATTGTCATGGGCATCTTTAAAGGCCTGTAATCTCTCATGGTTTTCAAAATCCATCAGCAGAACCTTGGTCAGCTTGTGACCTATCAATTCATCAGTAGAGGATATTTTAATAACCTCCTCCATGGAAATGCTCTTATAACTTTCAACATCAGCAGTATTTGCAAATGTATAAATCTTTCCGTATTCAAATACTACTACAGAAAACTTTTCTTTGAGGGCCTTGTTGATAATATCTATGGCCTTGGCATTATCCATGTAATGGCCAAAAATGACCTGAGATTTAGCCACGTCATAGCCCAGGGCTCCCTGAAAGCCTAAAAAGTAAACATTTTCGCCAAAAAACACAGGATAATCCTTTAGGATATCCTTTAGAGTAAACACAGGTCTGCCTGTATCTACGGCGAGAATATGGCCCATTTTGATCATATTCTCAATTGCATTTATGTTGTCGTCGCAAACCTTTTTCTCATCTGTAAAAAGGGTTCCGTCCAAATCAACAGCAATGATTTTCTTATTCATCAGTTACCTCACTAGCCATTATAGGAATGAAGTTCCTGCGCATCAGGAAGGGATCATTCTCTACATTCTTTTTCTTTGCCTCACGGCAGAAGGTATCCTGAGCGCCAATAGGCTTAGTGGTTTTGGCAGGCTTATGGCGGACATAGTCGCCATTTCCATTCATTTCATATGCCTTTAAATTATCTTTTAGCTGTATATCAAGAATATGTTTGATGTTTGCCTTAAGTTTGTCATCCATAACAGGAAACATAATCTCAACACGTCTATCTAAATTGCGGGGCATCCAATCCGCAGAGCCCATATATATATCTTCCAGTCCATTATTATAGAAATAAAAGATTCTGGCATGCTCCAGGAAATTACCAACAATAGATATTACACGAATATTGTCAGAAATTCCAGCGATTCCTGTTCTCAGACAGCAGATGCCTCTGATTATAAGATAGACTTTTACCCCATTTGCACTGGCTTCATAGAGTTTTTCGATTATATCCTTGTCGCAAAGAGAATTCATTTTGGCCACAATAATGGCCTCCTTATTTTCCTTTGCATTTTCAATTTCTCTGTTAATGAGTCTGACAAAGGTATCCCTGAGCCAATATGGAGCCAGAGATAGCCTGTTCCATGACTTCGGCTCAGAATAGCCAGACAGCATATTAAATACTGCTGTGGCATCCTCGCCATAGGCCTGCTTGCAGGTAAACATGCCCATATCTGTATATAATTTGGCTGTGGAATCATTGTAATTTCCTGTACCTAGATGGACGTATCTCCTGATTCCGTCCTCTTCCCTCCTGACTACCAGGGCAATTTTACAGTGAGTCTTTAATCCAACCAAACCATATATTACGTGACAGCCGGCCTTTTCCAGTTTTCTGGCCCAAATAATATTGTTTTCCTCATCAAACCTGGCCTTTAATTCCACCAAAACAGTCACCTGCTTGCCGTTTTCCGCAGCCAAAGCCAGGCTTGAAATAATTGGAGAATTGCCGCTTACTCGATACAAGGTCTGTTTTATGGCCAGGACCTGTGGGTCCACTGAGGCCTGTCTGATAAATTCCACCACAGGGTCAAAGGATTGATAAGGATGGTGGAGCAGTATATCCCCCTTCTTAATCTCAGAAAAGATATCATAGTCCCCCGATAGTCTTGGGTGATCCTGAGGTTTGTAGGATGGCAACCTAAGCTCATCAAAGCCCTTAATACCATATAATTTCATTAAAAATGTCAGGTCGATTGGTCCCTTTATCTTGTATATATCTATCTCTTTTATATTGAGATTTTTCTTGAGAATCGAGAGGAGTTTTTTATTGATATTGCTCTCTACCTCCAGCCTGATCACCTCTCCTCTTTGCCTACTCTTGATCTGCTTTTCTATTTCAATAAGCAAATCCTCCGCCCCCTCCTCATCAATGGAGAAATCAGCATTTCTCATGATTCTGTATGGGGAGGCAGCCACAACATTGTAAGAAAGGAAAAGTTTATCCATATTCTTTTCTATAATTTGCTCGAGAAGAATAAAAGAGGTCTTGCCACTTTTGTCCTCTGGCAGTGGAACCAACCTAGGCAAAACTGATGGAACCTGAACTGTGGCAAACTCCACATCATCTGTTTTATATCCTGCCCCAGTGACATTGCCCTTTTTCTCAATCAATGCTGCAATATTAAGGGATTTATTTCTGATAAGAGGAAATGGTCTAGATGCATCAAAGGCCATTGGGGTCAGCACAGGATATATTTGAGAATTAAAATATTCATCAATATACTCCAGTTGTTTATTGGTCAATTCCTCATATTTATCAATTACCTTAATACCCTTTTCCTCCAGAATAGGGATTAGGTTTTTCATATAGATGGAATACTGCTTGTCCACCAGTTTTCTCGTCTTCTCATTGATTTCTTCCAACTGCTCAGAAGGAGTCATCCCCGCTATATCAAGTTTTGAATAGCCAGCATGTTCCTGGTCTTTTAGGGATGCCACCCTGACCATAAAAAATTCATCCAGGTTTGAGGATGTAATACTGACAAATTTTAGTCTCTCTAAAATAGGCAAGTCTGGCTCCATTGCCTCATTCAAAACCCTGGTCTCAAATTTTAGCCAACTCAATTCTCTATTATCAAAGTTTTTGTAATCTGAATGCATAGGCAACCTCCTTCTACTTTTCTATAAGAACTGGACGAATAGAAAAAATCTCATTGAATAAGTCTGCGTTTTTAGTAAAAAGGCCTTTCTCTAGTGCAATAGAGGCATTAGCCTCAATAGAAATTACAAGTTCAGAATCCTTTACCCTCATGGTAACATTTTTAATCTTTTGCTTGTGGGACCTATCAAGGGCATTAGCCACTTTTAATATGGCCAAAAGTTTTACAATATCTAGATACTCAGACTTAGAAAATTTGTCTGAGAGACTCTCGTAACTTTCCAGTGGCTTTCTGTTGAAAGAAACTGTTGTGGCAATCATCTCTCTCTCCTTGTGAGTCAGCCCAAGAATCTCTGAGGACATGATAATTGTGTAAGAACAATCGCTGGCATTTGAAAGAGAAATGTATTTGCCACAATCGTGCAAAATAGCAATTACTCCCATAAGCAGCCTCTGCCTCTTTTCCATGCCATGATATTTTTTTGTAGTATCAAAAATCATTAGGGACAACTTGTACAAGGCCTTTAAATGTGGCTGATAACTGTCATACCTCTTTGCAATAGACCAGGCTGCAGAAATAACATCATCATCAAAATTATGGTTGGCCTTGAGCCATTTCTTTTTATAGCAATAGGACAAGGCTATGCCATCACATACAGACTTACCTGGGACAAAGATATTCTCAGGCTCCAATGTATTGGTCATGGCCTTGTGCAGCATGATAAATGGCTCTATCAGGTTTTCATTGTCAAAGTTAATACCTAGAGAATTCTCGTAGTTATTTATTTTTGAGGCTGTCAGCCTATCGATAAACTCCATATAGGATGCAGCAGAAATAGGCTTGTTGGAAATTCCAACAAGATTTTCAGTAAAGGAATTGGTCTGGTCTCCCAAAAGAATCATGTACTTAGGTTTAATTTCTCTCAAAAACATGGTCTTAAACAACTCTAGTTCCTTGTACATCATCTCATAGGTCTGGTCCACAGAATTGTCAAAAGCCTGACCTAGTTTCATCATATTTTCCCTGACAGAAACTGCTCCTAAGGACAAGTGTTGGGTGGTAATAATCTTTCCCTTTGAAAAAAGTGTTATCTGCAAAGAAACCCCACCTACATCAATAAGGAGAGCGGAGTCACTAATATAATTTTCAAAATCTGCTGTGTCGGCTACAGATTGGTAGCTATAGAAACGCTGCTCAGAATTAGAAATCACCTGTAGGTGAAATCCCGTCTTGATTTTTATTTGCTCCAAAACAAAAAACTCGTTGGAGGCCAGTCTGAGGTTGGAATTTGCAATAATAGAATATCCATCGCATTTATATGAGTCCATTACCCTCTTTAAATCCTGGAGGATTTTGCAGAGTCTATTGGTGGTCTCAGGAGAGATTTTGCCCACATTAAGCACATCCCTGATAATATCAACAGGCATTTTCAAACAATCAATTTGATTGAGGCCCCAACTCCTGTTAACCTCATAAACTCTCATTGTGACTTCATATGAGCCGATGTATACACTTGCAAATATTTTCATAAAAACCCCTTATCTTTAATAATTCCCCAAAATCCTAACTTTCTCACACTCTTCATTGAGGCCAACCAAGGCATTGCTTACCGCCTCGTCCATTAGGTTGCCATCTATGTCAATAAAGAATCTATACTGCCAACTAACCCCTTTAATCGGCCTAGACTCTATGCGATTCATGTTGATTCCATTAAAGATTAAATTGGACAAAATCCTATATAGGCTGCCGGCTGTATTGTTGATCTCCAACATGAGGGAAATCTGACTGGAATCTGCCTTATATTTTTTGTCCTTTGAAACAATGATAAATCTTGTCTCATTGTTTTTGTTGTCCTGAATGTTTTCCTCCAAGACATCCAAATTGTATAGAGTGGCATTGTAGGTAGAGCCAATGGCTGCCTGGCTAATATCTTTATCCTCAAATACCTTTGCGGCTGCCACAGCAGTGTTATGCAAATTAATAACATCCCAATCCATGTGCTTTTCCCTGATGTAAGCATCGCATTGGGCAATGGCCTTTGGGTGAGAATAAACCCTTTTTATATCAGAAATCTTTGCACCCTTTACCCCAAGGAGGGCGTGATTAATCTTGAGAATCTGCTCTCCCACAATGGATACATTGTACTCCGAAAGGAGGTCAAAGTTTTCTTCAATTGAACCTACGTTGGAATTTTCTATTGGAAGGACAGCATAATCGGCCCTGCCAGAAAAAATAGCATCCATGGCATCCCGCCAGGAATCTACATGAAAGGCCTCTTTGTATTCCTTGTTGAAAAAAGCCTCCATGGCCAGCTGAGAATAGGCCCCAGTGACACCCTGATAACAGACTACAGAGTCAGAAAAATCAAAATCCTCCACCCGGACAAAGTCATTATTAAAAACCTGGCCCCCTTTAGCCAATAGTCTAAACTGCTTCTTTCTAGATATGGACATAATCTGGGTGTACAGTTCTTTGATGGCCTGCTTTTGAAACTGGTCTTTACCATATTCAGAAAGAGTGGCAAGTTTTTCCTCTTCCCTGCCTTTATCAAAAACCTTTTTCCCGGTGGATATCTTGTATTCAGCCACCTGGCTGGTAAGCTCCATTCGCTTGTTAAATAAGTCTAAAATCCCCTGATCAACCCTGTCAATTTCCTGCCTGATGTCACTTAAGTCTCTCATAAAATTAATTTCGCCCTTCTACCACTTCAATTGGAGGAGTGAAAACCTCCACTTTTCTAGTCCTTAAATTCATGTGATACATTGTATCTGAAAAGAAATCTCTAAAATACAGATAGTCGCTAGTGCAATTAATGCTGTGGAATTGACCAGGCATAACCATAGTCTCATTCAGACTGCTAAGGTCAATCCTGTAAAGGCCATCTGTGCCTGCCTTTATAGTTTGATAATAGATGGCATTGCCTACGATATTGTAGTCAGATGTGCCATAAGAAGAGATAACTTCCTTATCCCCTCCCCCTAGAGGTATCCTGGTAATCCTTTCGCCATTATCTAAATCCATGAAATAGAGATAAGAGCCCTCAATGGTTGGCATCCATGCACCCTCTGGATAAATCAAAGAATCTGATCCATTTGTAAGGTCAAGCATTCTGATATTGTGATCTGACACAACACCTGCATAATAAAGTTTATCGCCATAAATACACCTAGGATCAACAGCTGAATCCATAAATTGATCTCTCACTTCTCCATCAATGCCAACAGTGTAAAGAGTTGTACCAAAATCTTCATCATATCTAAGATAATAGACTGTATTGCCACAAAGAGCGCATGCATCACAGACTGAATCATCTAATATTGTTATATCCTTGCCATTTTGCTTTAAACGGCAAAGAGCATTTGTAGCAACATTTAAAAAGGCCATCTGAGAATGATCTTGATTATCATTACGGCTATAGTAAAGATAATGGTCGTCTGCATTCAAGTAATATACTCTATCGTCTGCTAACTTTTTTACATCAGACTCATCAGGATTCATAACATACAGGGAGTCTTGGTCCATAGGGTTTGCAAAATAGACCTTTTCCCCATGCTGGCAAAACAAACCATTGCCATATAGATTTCCTATGGTGTTTCCATTAACATTTCCTTCATTGTAGTAAATTCTAGAGGTTTGATACTTGTAGAAGCCAATACCAGCCACTACCCCCACAAACAAAATACCAATAATAATTCGTTTAATAGTCTTACTCATAAAAATCACCCCCTCAGGTTATTTCTACGTGAAGTCAAATAATGATAATTGATTAGACTGTGGTAAATCCTTGATAATTCCTAATTCTACCATCTTGTCGATGATAGTTTGAGAAACCTTTCCTCTCTCCTTTATATCGTCCAATGACAGGAATTTACTTTGGGATGCAGCAATCTGCAATTGCTCTGCCGCCTTGTCACCCATTCCTGCAATAGAATTGAAAGGAGGAAGAAGCTTCCCATCTACTATTTTAAAGTATCTTGCGTCAGATTGATATAGGTCCATAGGCAAAAATTCAAAACCTCTGGCATACATTTCCTGCACAAGTTTTAGGGCTGTAAGGATATCTTTGTCTGTGGCAGACACCTCCTTCATAGCCTTTATATTCTTGATCTCCTGCTCACACCTGGCCTTGCCCTGACACATCTTTTCATAATCGAAACCGCCGGCTCTAATAGCAAAAAAGGCCGCATAATATGCAAGAGGATAATTAATCTTGCAATAAGCAACTCTCCACGCCATCATTACATAAGCCGCCGCATGGGCCTTAGGGAACATGTATTTAATCTTTTCACAGGATGATATATACCATTCTGGAACACCATGTTCTAACATGTGCTGTTTGTACTCTGGCCATTCCTTGCACTTGCCCTTGGCTACAACACCCTTTCTTACCTTTTCCATGATGGTAAAGGCCTCTGCAGAATCCAGACCCTTCTGAATCAGGTAAACCATAATATCATCACGGGTACAAATAGCTGTGGTAATGGTTGCAGTGCCAGACTTGATCAAATCCTGGGCATTACCTAACCATACGTCAGTACCATGGGAAAGTCCTGAGATACGCACCAAGTCAGTAAAGTATTTAGGCTTGGCCTCCTCCAACATGCCCATGGCAAATTCAGTACCAAACTCAGGTATGCCAAGGGTGCCCATCTTGGTACCCATCAAATCATCTGGTGTAACTCCCAGGGCAGATGTATTTTGAAAGAGAGACATAACCTGTGGGTCATCCAAAGGAATCTCTGTAGCATTAATGCCAGTTAAATCCTCCAATCGCTTGATCATGGTAGGGTCCAAATGGCCTAACATATCCAGTTTTAGCAAGTTGGAATCAATCTTGTGGTAATCAAAGTGGGTTGTGACAATGTCTGTATCCTTGTTGGCTGGATGCTGCACAGGTGTAAAAGAATAAATATCCTCTCCATTTGGCAGAACAATAACTCCACCAGGATGCTGGCCTGTAGTGGATTTAACACCTTCAACACCGGCCGCCAGTCTATTCAGCTCAGATCGTCTTTTCTTTATATCCCTGTGAATAAAGTATTTGTAAACATAACCTTCCGCATTTTTATCAGCCAGGGTGGAAACTGTTCCCGCCTTAAAAGTCTGACCCTCACCAAATATTACATCCGCATATCTGTGGGCCTTGGTTTGGTATTCATTGGAGAAATTCAGGTCAATATCAGGCTCCTTGTCTCCCTTGAATCCAAGGAAAGTTTCAAATGGAATATTAAAGCCATCCTTTATAAGTTTCTTTCCACACTTAGGACAGATTTTGTCAGGCATATCTACCCCGGAAAGACCTAGGTCCATTGTCTCCATGACCTCTGGTCCATCAAAGTCCACATAAAAGCATGGAAAAACACACCTATAATGAGGCTGCAGAGGATTAACCTCTGTGATACCAGCCATTGTAGCAGCAAAAGAAGAACCAACAGAACCACGGGAACCAACCAAATAACCATCCTCGTTAGACTTCCAAACCAGTTTCTGGGCTATGATATACATAACGGAATATCCGTTACCAATGATTGAATTAAGTTCTCGCTCCAGTCTTTCCTCCACTATCTTTGGCAGAACTGGACCGTACCACTCATGGGCCTTGGTCTCACATATTCTCCTCAGATCCTCCTCAGAGTGCTCGATGACAGGAGGACATTTGTCAGGGCGAACTGGACGAATCTTTTCTACCATGTCGGCTATCATGTTGGTGTTTTCAATAACAACCTCATGGGCCTTGGCCAAGCCTAGATATGAGAATTCCTCCAGCATCTCATCTGTGGTATGCAGATATAGTGGAGCCTGATTATCTGCATCGTCAAATCCCTTGTTATCCATAATGATACGACGGTATACCTCGTCCTCTGGATCAAGGAAATGCACATCACAGGTGGCCACAACCGGCTTGTTAAACTCCTCGCCCAGTTCCACTATCTTTTTATTTATTTCCTGCAAATCCTTTACAGTCTGGAACTTTTCATACTTTTCAGTAAACCTCAGTTCTGCCTTGGTCATTTCAGTGATAGGCTTGTTTATCTTTCTAAGCATAAACTCATTATTGCCAGTTGGCTGAATCTCCAGGTAGTCATAGAAGTTAACTAATCTCACAATCTCAGTTTCGTCAGCATCCTCCACCAATGCCTCATACAATTCTCCAGCCTCACAGGCAGAACCAATAATCAGACCCTCCCTATACTCCTGCAGCAGAGACTTTGGCACAAGTGGATGGCGGTTATAGTAATTGACATGGGACTCAGATACCAGCCTGTATAGATTTATACGGCCCAAATCATTTTTAGCCAGCACAATACAGTGATGAGAATGTAATTTCTTAATCTGGCTGTCATTCAGTTTGCACTTTTCATTAAGTTGTGAAAGGTTAGATATATTTTCCTTTTCCAACTTTTCTATAAAACCAAGGAATATTTTTGCAGTACATTCAGCATCATCAACAGCCCTGTGATGATGCTCATTAACAACTTTTTCTGCCTTTGCCACAGTATCAAGGTCGTACTTAGGTAAAGATGGGTGGAGGTATTTGGCCACACCAATTGTATCAATGTGGGTGTAGTCATACTTGATACCCATTTTTTTGCAGTTTAACTTAATGAAACTAGTATCAAAGCTGGCATTGTGGGCAACCAGGACTGCATCTCCACAAAAATCAATAAACCTAGGCAAGATGACATCTATAGTAGGGGCATCCATAACCATCTGATCAGTGATGGAGGTAAGGTCTGTAATATTGTAAGGGATAGGAACCTCTGGATTGATAAACTCAGAGAATCTGTCCACAATTTCTCCGTTTCTAACCTTTACCGCGCCAATTTCTATAATCTTGCACCTGGCAGGATTAAGGCCTGTGGTCTCAATATCAAAGACTACAAATTCATCATGGATTGACTGGCCCTTCTCTCCCACAATGGCTAGTTTGGTATCATCTACCAGATAAATCTCGCAGCCATAGATGACCTTAAAGTCGCCCAAATCCATATGGTCTGCATCACCAAAGGCCTGGACAACACCGTGATCTGTAATGGCCAGAGCCTTGTGTCCCCAGGACATAGCCCTCTTTATAATGTCAGTAACATCTGATACACCGTCAAATTCTGACATCTTTGTATGACAATGTAACTCAACACGCTTTTCCACAGCATCATCGGACCTGGTAACCCTAAAGTCCTTGATTTTCATGACACCGGCTATACGGCCAATAACCAACTCGTGAGAAAATTGGTCATCATCCAACTTTCCAGAAATCTTGTAGAAATTGCCAGGTTTGAGCAAAGACTCCATCTCCTTGCCCTGGTCAACATCCTTAAAGAACATCTTAAATGAAATAGAATCGGTAAAGTCTGTAATTGAGGCGGTAAAGAAATATCCACCCTTTTTAGTCTCTCTACCCTCTATATCTACCAGTTGTCCCTTAACAACCACGTTTCCTAAGAATTCTCCAGTGATTTCCTCAATGGCCATGGCATTCTCCAAAATCTCCTTGCCATAAAGCACATCTGGATCATCTGAGTTTGTAAGCGGTCTAAGTTGACTATCCTTTGTATTCTTAGACTCCTTGTCCTCCTTAGTATCCTTGGCCACATCTTTTGCCTTTTCATCTATTTTAGAAGCCCCATCATTAGAGTCTGAAAGAGAATTTACCCTGTCCTCTATGGCAGAAATCTTGCTTTCAATCTCTGCAATGGATTCCTGTAAATACTTGCTCTTAACAGGCTCTTTATATGCAGTATTAATCCTCACATTCAAGTGACATCTGTTGCAGAATATGCCGTACAAGATATCCTTTAGTTCCTGCTCCTTTTCATGGGCAATAACTGTATCCTCCATGGTAAGGAGGAATTCTTCATCTTCAGTAACCTCAATATCTGCTTTTTTGTATATGTTAAAAAGAAGGGCGCTGGTCCCCTCCAATTCTTCTAATATACTATCGTTATATGAATCTAATAAATTCTTTGGAGTATATTGACTGCTAAGTTCAAAATCCTCGAGAATTGTGATACTCACATCGTTATTTGAAAAGAATTGCTTTTTTATAGATTTTTCAAGACCTATGATTCTGCGCCTTGGTATGAGGGTATTGAAAGTCACATAAATGCGCAAATCATCCTTGGAATGTCCTGTGGCTACCTTGGTAACAGTAGCATCACTGAGGACATTGGCAAGGTCTGATTCAGCGTCCATCTGTGGAAAGACTTGGTAAAATCCCATTTGATCCATAACAATTTCTCCAAACTAAAGCATTCTTTATTTCTGTTCTCTAAGCAATTCAAGTTCGTGACGAAGGGCACCTAGCAGTTCAGATTCAGGCAGTTTCTTTACTACTTCTCCCTTCTTAATAAGCAAACCCTCGCCGATGCCGCCAGCAACGCCAAGGTCTGCCTCCTTTGCCTCTCCTGGACCATTTACAACACAGCCCATGACAGCAACCTTTACATCCAGATCATCAAATTCGCTAACCATTGTTTCCACCTGATTAGCCAGTCCAATAAGGTCAATCTGGGTACGTCCACAGGTAGGGCATGAAACTACTTCTACTCCACCCTTTCTGAGGCCCAGGGTCCTGAGAATTAACTTGGCGGACTTTATCTCCTCCACTGGGTCACCAGTCAATGAAACTCTAATGGTGTCACCAATGCCCTGGGATAAAATCATAGCAAGGCCTGCCGCGCTCTTGATATTGCCAGAGATAAGAGTACCTGCCTCTGTAATGCCAACATGCAGAGGATGGCTAGTCTTAGCTGCAATAAGCTCATGGGCCTTTACGCACATCATTACATCAGAAGATTTGATAGATATAACTAGGTTGTCATAGCCTAGGTCCTGTATGATTTTCACCTTGTCAAGGGCTGATTCAACTAGACCCTCAGCTGTAACACCATGGTATTTTTCAACCAATTCTTTTTCTAGGGAGCCGGAGTTAACTCCTACACGAATAGGAATATTCCTCTCCTTTGCCACGTCTACTACTGCCTTGATCCTGTCAATAGAGCCGATATTGCCAGGATTGATTCTGATCTTGTCTGCCCCATTTTCCATGGCAGCAATGGCCAGTCTATAGTCAAAGTGAATATCTGCCACAAGAGGAATGTGAATCCTCTTTTTAATCTCAGACAGGGCCTCAGCAGCCTTCATATCTGGGCAGGCGCATCTAATAATGTCACAACCAGCCTTTTCCAACTGTAAGATCTGACCTACTGTAGCATCTACATCCCAGGTCTTTGTATTAGTCATAGACTGGATTAGTATAGGATTGTCGCCGCCTATATATCTATCTCCGATTTTAACAACAGAAGTCTTCATATTCTATCTCCTCACTAATGAATCAACTTAGTAATATCATTAAACATGACAAATACCATAAGTCCCATTAAAAGGGCAAAGCCCACTAGATTAATGCCATTTTCAATTTCAGCCTTCATCTTTTTGCCCCTGATAGCCTCAATGGCCAAGAGGAATATTCTGCCACCGTCCAAGGCTGGGAAAGGCAGCAAGTTCATCACTCCCAAATTGGCTGATAAAAGAATTGTAAGTGATAAGAAATTTATAAATACATAAAAATATCCATCCACCACAGACTGGTCGTAGACAGTGGAAAATGTATCTACAATGCCTACTGGGCCTGACATGTCATTGACAGACAGTTGTCCTGTAAATAACATCTTTAAACTCTGGCCTGTAATATAGATTTGATATTTTACCTCATAGAATCCGTATTCCAAGGTCTTTAATAAAGATAGTTTGGTCAATTCCCCTGTGGAGGTAATACCAATTAAATATGCATTATTTTCCTCAGAATATTTTGGAACAAGGCTAGCCTTATACCTTTGATTATCCCTCTCGTAGGTAACATCTATGGTCTTGCCTGAGTGAAAAGTGGTATAGAGTCTCACCTCATTGTAAAAATGAACATTGTAATTATCCATTTTTATAATCTTGTCTCCAGCCTCAAGGCCTGCCTCCTCAGCAGCATATCCCTCAATCACATCTCCAATATAAGGCAGATCAGCCCCAATCAGACCTATGTAAATGACAGAGAGAACAAAGGCCATAATAAAGTTGAAAAAGGGACCGGCAAAAACAATCTGAAATCTCTCCCAAACAGTCTTTTTATTAAAGGCCCTGTCATTATCAGATTCCTCATCCTCTCCTTCCATGACGCAGGCGCCGCCAAATGGAAAAAGCTTAATACAGTATTTGGTCTCCCCCTTGCCCCAGGAAATCAAATTAGGGCCTAGGCCAAGAGAAAACTCATTTACCTTTACATTACATTTTTTTGCAAAAAGAAAATGTCCCAATTCGTGGAATAAAATAATTACGCTAAATATAAATATTGCAATAATGATTTTCAAAATAATTACCACCTGTTCTCAATAAAGTCGTATGTTGCAGCCTCAGTCTCCAATACCTGCTCAATAGTTGGATTATCAATATGGTCCAGATTGAGCATGGCCTCAGAAACAATCTCAGGAATCTCTAAGAAACCAATTTTATTCTTAAGGAATTTGGCAACTGCTCTCTCATTTGCCGCATTAAAAATAGTAGGCATATTGCCCCCCACCTCCATAGCCTCGTAAGCAAGACTAAGACCGTAAAATGTATCCATATCAGGCTTTTCAAATGTAAGGGAAGCCACCTTGAATAAGTCTAAGCTATCTGCATATAAAGTCCTCCTATTAGGATAAAAGAGGGCATAAAGAATAGGAAGCCTCATATCTGGAGTGCCCATCTGTCCAATGACGGCTCCATCCATAAATTCCACTGCAGAATGAAGGACAGACTGCGGGTGCACTAGGACCTCTATCTGGCCTAGGCCTACCCCAAATAGCCATTTAGCCTCCATTACCTCCAGTCCCTTGTTGATCATGGTGGCTGAATCGATTGTAATTTTTGCCCCCATAGACCAATTAGGATGCTTTAGGGCATCCTCTACCCTAACATTTTCTAACTCCTCCAAAGTTTTGCCTCTGAAAGGACCTCCAGATGCTGTAAGAAGGATTTTATTAATCTTGTTTTGACGGTTTCCCTCCAGGGATTGGAATATGGCAGAATGCTCACTATCTACAGGGAGAATCTTTATACCCTTTTCCTTGGCAAGAGGCATAATAATATGACCAGCTGTAACCAATGTCTCCTTGTTTGCCAAAGCAATATCCTTACCTGAATTAATGGCTGCAATAGTTGGTTTAACACCTATCATGCCAACTACAGCCGTAACAACAGTGTCAGCCTCTGGTGCTGTTGCCACCTCAATCAGGCCATCCATACCATAAGATATTTTAATATTAGATAAATCCTTGATTCGAGTCTTTAAATCCTCAGCCAATTCTAAAGTACCAACTGATACTAAAGATGGATGATATTTGCGGATTTGCTTTTCAAATAAATCGATATTTCTACCACAGGACATAGCCACTACAGTCAAATCCTCAGGATTTTGCGAAACTATATCCAGAGTCTGTGTGCCAATAGAACCGGTAGAACCGAGAATAGAAATCTTTGAAGCCATAATATATCTCCTAAAAAAACTAACCTATATTAACTGGTAGTTTATAAAAAATAATAAGCAAGATAAAAAATGATTGGAGCTGTAATAATAACAGAATCAAATCTATCTAATACTCCTCCATGCCCAGGAATCAATGTTCCATAATCTTTTATTTCAAAATTCCTCTTTATTGCAGAAGCAGCCAAATCTCCCACCATAGAAATCAATGCTCCAATACCAGCAAAGATAACCAGAGGAAGGGCTAAATCAAAATCAATAGTCACAAATCTAGATATAACAAATAAATACAAGGCTGTAAGCAGCATAGAACCAACAACTCCGCCGAGGGCTCCCTCCACACTCTTTTTAGGTGATAAAACCGGTGACATCTTGTGCTTGCCAAATAACTTGCCAACGCAATAAGCACAAGTATCACAGCCCCATGAGCAAAGGAAAATAAGCCATACAATAAATGCCCCATTAGGCAACTGTCTAGTCTGATACAAGAATGACAGCATTACCCCCACATAAAAGAGGCCAAAAAAAGCTGCCATCAACTGATGAGAATGAAGCTTTGGGTATGAGAAAACAAATACTGCCAAAAGAAGAATCAAAAATACAATGGCAATAATCATCTGGTCGGCCAAAAAATTATTCCTAAGGTCTAGGTAAAAAACTATGCAGGCAATATATCCCAAGATGCCAGCAGGCTCCTTTTCTATGTTAAATATCCTGTAAAGCTCATACATGCCAACAATAGAAAGGGCAAGCAATCCTGCCAGTAGCAGGTCAGAGCCTGTAATAATAAAAATAAGGGCTAAAATAACCAGAACTATTCCACTGATTAATCTTGTTTTAAACATTGATTTTATCCTTTCTAAATACCACCAAATCGTCTATTTCTCTTGTCATATTCCTCTATGGCCTTTTTTAACTCCTCAGGAGTAAACTCTGGCCAAGGAACAGAGGTAAAATAAAACTCTGCATAGGCCAACTGCCATAAGAGATAATTAGATAATCTCTGCTCTCCTGATGTGCGAATCATAAAATCAGGATCAGGAATATCTTTTGTGTCAAGATAAGAGGAAAATGTCTTTTCATCAATGTCATCAATAGATATTTTACCATCTACACTGTCCTTACAAAGGGACTTGATTCCTCTAATCATCTCATCTCTACTGCCATAGTTTATAGCAATAGTAAGGGTAAGACCTGTAAACTGGGAAGAATATTCTTCCAAATCTTTTATTGCAGCCTGCAGTTTATCATCTAATTTTGATAAATCCCCAATGAAACGGACTCTCAGATTATCCTTTTTGGCTGTTTTCATGCAGGTCTTAATATATTCACCCAAGAGTTTCATTAAAGCAGAAACCTCATCATCAGGTCTAGACCAATTCTCGGTGGAAAATGCATACATAGTAATATATTTAACGCCCATCTCATTTGCCGCACGGCAAATAGTTTCCACATTCTTTGCGCCAACAGTATGTCCATAGGTCCTAGGCATGCCCTTTGACTTGGCCCATCTACCGTTGCCGTCCAATATAATTGCTACATGATTAGGTATATTCATAAAATCTCCTAAAACTATTAAAAGAGGACACATAACGTGCCCTCCCTAAATTAATCAAGTAATTAAACTGTCATAATCTCTTTTGTCTTTACTTCTACGGCCTTGTCGATTTCAGCGATGAATTTATCAGTCATCTTCTGGCACTTATCTTCAAGGTCTGCGATTTCATCTTCTGACACGCCTTCGTCCTTTGAATGTTTTTTCAAATTATCGATTGCATCTCTTCTGATATTTCTAATTGCAACCTTTGCATCCTCGCCAACTTTCTTAACCTCTTTGGCGATTTCCTTACGACGCTCCTCTGTCAACTCTGGGAAAACCAATCTAACTAATTTGCCGTCGTTTGTAGGATTGATTCCAATATCAGAGAGGTTGATAGCCTTTTCAATCTCTTTAATAAGGCTAGGCTCCCAAGGCTGAATCTGAATTAATCTAGCCTCTGGAACAGTAATATTTGCAACCTGCTGAATTGGTGTAGGTGCTCCGTAGTAGTCTACAGTAATCTTGTCGAGAATATGTGGATTAGCACGACCAGCACGAATGCCAGTATACTCACTCTCAAGGTTACCATAGGTTTTTTTCATTTTCTCTTCGTATGTAGAAAGTATATTATCCATAATAGTCCTCGTAAAAATTAATCACATGAAACAACAGTTCCGTTAAAATTACCTGATATTGCTTTTACTATAGAATTCTCCTCGTTTAAAGAGAAAACATACATAGGCATCTTCTGCTCCATGGCAATGATAGAAGCAGTCAAATCAACAACTTTTAATTTCTTATCAATTACCTCCTGGATGCTAATCTTGTCATAGCGCTTTGCAGAAGGATTTGTAGCAGGATCACTGTCATAAACACCATCAATTGATTTAGCAAGAAGAATCCCCTCAGCCTCAATCTCAACGGCACGCAAAACTGTAGCTGTGTCTGTAGAGAAATATGGATGACCAGTACCACCAGCGAAGAAAACTACCATATTATGCTCAAAGTATTTGTTTGCTCTATCCTTTGAATAGAGTTTTGACATATTGCCACACTCAAATGGTGTTAAGACTGCAGTCATCATACCTACTGATCTAAAAATCTCAGAAACATAGATGCAATTCATAACTGTGGCCAACATGCCAATCTGGTCAGCCTTTGTACGGTCAATATTTTCTGAAGATCTGCCTCTCCAGAAATTGCCACCGCCAATAACAACGCCAACCTGTGTGCCTGCATCAACAAGTTCTTTTACTTGTTTTGCAACAGCAAGGCAAGTCTTCTCATCAAAACCAAACCCCTTATCCCCTGATAATGCTTCTCCACTGAGTTTTAATAAGACTCTCTTCATAAATATCAGTTCCTTAAATTAATTAATTTGCGAAAACGCTGTTTACATCAACATCAGAGTAACTCTGTGAGCAGAATCCCTCGATAACAGCACCATTGTTAATCTGTACTGAACGAGACTTGATATTACCCATAACTACTGCTGAAGTATCAACAACGACAGGACCGTTAACATCAATGTCACCCTTTACTGCCCCTGCGATAACTGCAGATGTAGCTGTGATGTTACCAATGATAACTGAGCCAACGCCAACCTTTGCTGTACCAGTTGTAGAAACCTCTCCCTCAATCTTTGCAGCATCTGCAAAGAACTCTGCAGAAGAAGAATTACCTGTAACCTTACCTGTGATTGTAAGTTTGCCCTGGCAAGTAACATCTCCGTTGATTTCACCCTCAACAGCAATTGAGCCGATAGACTCAATATTACCAGTAACCTTCATTCCTGAAGTAATAATTGCATTCTCATCTGATGCTGGAGCATTAGAAACTCCGCTTCCCATAACATCCATTTTCTTTGGTGCCTCCGTAGTATTTTTTTTGTTGTCAAAAAATGATTTTTTCTCTGGCTCAGCCTTTGCCTCTGGCAATGGTGCAGCCTCAGTAGGATTTTCAACCTTTTTAGAAACCTGCTCAAGAAGTCCGTCAAGTTTGTTAAGTTCTGACTCTACATCAATATCTCCATCAAGAGTGTTGACCATAACCTCCTCAACAGGCTCTTCCTGTGAATCTGGAATCATCTCTCCAACAGCAGTATTAAAATCCTCTTTGAATTCCTTAAAAAAACCCATCACTATTCCTCCATAACTTATTCTCTATTGAACAACACTAACGTGTTGAATAACAGTCGTCTCGTCTGTAATTGGCAAAATCATTGCCCCTGATGCCTGCAAACTCTCAATTAATTGAGGCAGAGCCTCCACTGTTGTCTCCTTGTTTGAAGAATCATGCAACAGCACTACGGACGTCTTGTATTTTACCACATCATTCATTACATTATCAACAAGTTCATCAGCTGTAAAAGCTTGAGATGTAGCATCTCCAGAAGCCACGTTCCAATCGAAATATGTAGTGTTTTGACTGTTTAAGTAATTGATAAAAACAGACATAGATGAATTGGAAACTTTGTTGGAACTACCCCCTGGGAATCTATAGTATTTGCAGTCAATGCCGCAGACCTCATGAATCAGAGAATGAATCTTGTTATAGTCAGCAATAAAGGCCTCCTCAGAGTCATAAATATTAGAATAATTATGACTGAAAGAATGCATACCAATGGTATGCCCCTCCTCAACTATGCGCTTGTAGTCATCTCCATATTCCTCCACATCCTTTCCTATTACAAAAAAGGATGCCTTTACATTGTAATCATCTAAAATATCCAGGATCTCATCTGTATTGGAAGAAGGCCCATCATCAAAGGTGAGATAAACCCTAGGAATATCTCCTGCCTCAGCCAAATTGTCCATATTGTCAACAGCATACAGGTCATCTAACTCCCCGTCGCTGGCAATAGCCTCCTCTTCTGCCTCCAGTTTTGCCTCAGCCATAGACGCAGACAAGGAATTAATCTGCCTCTGCAGTGAAACAATCTTAAAACATAAAAAACCTAAGACGAAGACTGTAGTAAGCATAAAGGTAATTATTGTAGTAATAATCATCTTTTTCATACGATTGACACGTTTTCTCTTAGATCTCTGTCTTTCTAATTCCTCATTTGTGGCGCTCAATTACAGTATCCTCCCCTATAACTTGCTATTTAATATTTTAGCATAACAATATATTGTTGTACACAACTAAAGCCTATGACTTCTTGCTGACAAAACAAGGAAATCGTCAGCAAGAATCCTGCTTCGCAGGACAACTTTTCCATTGCATGTAAAAGTTGGTCAGGTACGATTCCCGTTTTTCTGATGAAAAACAGGAATCTATGACTTATTGCAATAAAAAAAGGAAATCCCAAGGGATTTCCTTTTAAGTGCAATATGATTATGCGTTCATCTGAGCTGCAACTTCTGCTGCGAAATCTTCGTTCTTTTTCTCAAGACCTTCGCCAGTCTCAAAACGAACAAATCTCTTAACAGATACAGCTGATCCGCTTTCCTTAGAAACCTGCTCCAAGTACTTAGCAACTGTCTGCTTTCCATCCTCAGCCTTAACATAAACCTGATCAAGAAGGCAAACTTCTTTAAGTTCCTTAGATACACGGCCTTCGATCATGCCATTGATAACCTTCTCAGGCTTCTGTGACTCCTTAGGGTCATTCATGATCTGAGCAAGAAGAATTTCTTTCTCGTGTGCGATGTAATCAGCAGAAACTTCATCACGGCTAACATACTTAGGATTTAAAGCTGCAACCTGCATAGCAAGGTTTGTAGCTGCTTCCTTTGCAGCGTCTGTAGCATCACCTGTCATCTCAACGATAACACCGATACGTCCGCCACCGTGTGTATAAGAAACTACGAATCCATCAGCAGCTACTACCTTTTCGAATCTGCGAAGATCAAGTTTTTCTCCGATAGTAGCAACCATCTCGATGTGAATATCATTAACAGTCTTTGAAGAATCCTCGCACCATGGAAGAGCAAGTAACTCATCAATAGAAGCAACATCAGAATTAAGAATCTGTGTAGCTACCTTTTCAACATATGTTGTAAACTTTTCATTCTTAGCAACGAAGTCTGTCTCTGAGTTAACCTCAAGAACAACTGCCTTCTTGCCATCGCAAACTACCTTGCTGATACCCTCAGCTGCGATACGAGATGCCTTCTTTTCTGCCTTTGCAGCACCATTCTTACGAAGGAGCTCGAAAGCTGCATCCATATCACCATCGCACTCAGCAAGTGCTTTCTTACAATCCATCATACCTGCGCCAGACTGCTCGCGAAGGTCTTTAACCATTGCTGCTGTAATAGCTGCCATATTATGCCTCCTCTACTTCTGCTGACTCCTCAGCAACTTCATTCATTTCTCCCTGCTTTGCCTCGATAACAGCGTCAGCCATCTTAGAAACGATAAGCTTTACTGCACGGATAGCATCGTCATTACCTGGAATAACGTAGTCAAGTTCATCAGGATCACAGTTTGTATCACAAACACCTACAAGTGGAATACCAAGTGCGTGTGCCTCATCGATACAGATATGCTCCTTCTTAGGATCGATAACGAAAATAGCATCAGGAATACGGTTCATCTCTTTGATACCGCCGAGAACCTTTGTAAGTTTCTCCTGCTCTTTCTTAATCTGAGTAACTTCCTTCTTTGGAAGAAGATCAAATGTACCGTCAGCTTCCATCTTTTCGATTTCTTTTAATCTAGCAATTCTTGTCTGAACTGTCTTGAAGTTGGTAAGCATACCACCAAGCCATCTCTCGTTAACGTAGAACATACCGCAACGCTCTGCCTCAGATGCGATAGCGTCCTGAGCCTGCTTCTTTGTACCAACGAAAAGGATGTTACCACCCTGCTGAGCGATGTCAAAGATTACATCATATGCATCGTCTACCATACCTACAGACTTTTGAAGATCGATAATGTGAATACCATTACGCTCTGTGTAGATATAAGGAGCCATCTTAGGGTTCCATCTACGTGTCTGATGTCCAAAGTGAACACCTGCCTCAAGTAACTGCTTCATTGAAATAACACTCATTTTAATACCTCCTGGTTTCTTTCTTCCACATAATTCCTCCTAGTGAGCACCCTGCCGGCAACCGGTTAGGAACCAATCACTAGTCCTTATGTGTGTATTTTCAACAGCCCTTAAAATTTACCATAAAAATGCTCTTTTCGCAATATAATTTTGCAAAAAGAGCCTATTATCAGTTATCTTCCCCGTTTTTTGGAATATTTGGGGTTGGTTGTGGACTGGTCTGCCTCTGATCTTGCTTTGTTACAAGCAGGGCTGCCAGGTCATCATAGGTAGAATTCTCCTTTACATAAAAGGTTCCTCCTTGAATCCTGTCGTCCACACCAATTTTATTTAAATAGTCATTAAATTTGTCGGAATCATCCACAAGACCGGCTTTTTGCAGGTTGAGAGCCACTACATTGGAAGAATCTCCGGCATGAACAGTAAAAGGCACATAGGTAACAGATGAATCATCTATCTCCTCCTGCTTTTTATCTGCAGCCTCCTCTTCTTTATCCAGCTTTTCTTCCTCCTTGGAAACCACTTCATCCACCTGAGCAGTAGCCTTGTCTACACCAGAGACAATTTCTTTTGTATCAGAGGCAATATCCTCTGCCGCCTCATCCACTGCATTTTCATCCGCCTTTAGGCTAGACTCCTCTGCAGAATCATCAGAGCCGCCTCCATCCTCTGCCATAACCATGCCTAGTTTTTCAGCCCGCTCTATTATCTCCTCATTGGAAAGGCTATGGGTAGCCTTGCTGTAGCTGTCCTTGTAAAAAGAAGAAATGGAAAATATTAATGTGGCAATGATTATTCCAATTCCGGCTCCCCTGAGATAGTACTTTAGTTTCATTTCCTATCCTCCTGATATAAGCCAAGAACAAATTTTACTTCCCCAAGACCCCTGCCCAGTTTTTTGGCAATATCCACCTCAGAAAGGCCCAGGTCATGCAGCTTTAATATCTCCAGGTTGGAATTTTTCTTTTCCTGCCCCTTATCTTCATTTAAGAATTTTTCAGCCAAGACTTCGTTAAATGGTGGATTAGATTTCTCAGCCATTTCAACCTTTTCCATGGCTTCTCTCTCTTTTTCCTCTATCTCAATTTCTCTGTCATTTAAAAAATCTAGTTTTTTGGAAACCGCCGTATCGATTTGGCCCAGACTATCCTTTAATTCTGCCAGTTCTTTTGTCAGTTCCGTAACCATTTCCTGCTTCTCATTTAGCATAGAATACATAAAGGCTACCTGCTGGTCAGATTTTTCGATGGACTGTAAAACTGTGTCAGAGTACTGAGAAATCTCCATTATCTTGTCAGTAGTCTCCTTGTCAGTCTTTCTGTCCATGGTCTCCATGGCCTGATCAATTCTCTCAGATAAAACATCTTCCATCTCAACTTTAGCGTCAGCCATCTTATCTTTGATAATGCTATTAATTTGGTCGTTAGTCAGTTTCTTAATATTGTCCTTGTCTGAATTAGACAGTTTTTCTGACACAAAAAAACTCCCAATACATAGGCATAGCCCAATAATCAGGAGTACTATTTCAAGTACAGACATTTATTCTCCCTCTTATATTCTCATGTCAAATGATGAAGTTCCCTTTTCCAAAACTTTGCCATCTATAGCCTTTTTTTCAGAGCCAGGCTGCTGATTCTTAGGGCGATTTTTATTTCCTTCATAGCCCTTGCCGTCCCCTTCTCGGTCGTAACGGCCCTCCTGCCTTTTGGCCTCATAGGTGTCATTTACCTGCTTGGCCTCGTTCTCCTTTTGCTTTTCCACAGACACAGTCAAATTAGCCTGCTGTAAAGCCGACTTAGAATCTTCATTAGCCTTGGTGTGACTAATCTCATTTGTGTTTTGAATCATTCCGTTGAAGTTTAAAGGGCTGATTGACATAACTAATCCCTCCGCTAAAAGATCATTATGTTTAATTCATTAATAGTCCCATATATTCTCCAAGGCAATTTCTCATTTTATTGAGAGCCTTGGTGTGTAACTGCGATACTCTTGATTCAGAAACTTCCAAGGTAAGACTTATTTCTTTTAAAGTTAAATCCTCGTAATAGTAAAGCAAAATAACATTTCTCTCTTTCTCCGTCAGGAGATCCAGGGCTTCCTTTAGTTTTTCAGAAAGCTCCTGCTTAGAAATATTGTCCTCCGGCTGTATGAAATGAGAGTTGTGCTCCGCCTCCATAACAGGCTCATTTCCAGCCTCCACAAACTCGTTGAGAGAAACAACATTTGTAATATTTAGTTGTGACTGCCATTTTATGTACTCGTCACTAGTAATATTTAAGTGTGCAGCAACCTC
The DNA here is from genome assembly GCA_024684955.1 of Pseudobutyrivibrio sp. Classification (GTDB taxonomy): domain Bacteria; phylum Bacillota; class Clostridia; order Lachnospirales; family Lachnospiraceae; genus Pseudobutyrivibrio. Next base: position 69,166 of record JAIKWH010000018.1, on the reverse strand, counting down.
TTCATCGGTGGCCGCATGACCTGTTGCAGCCTCAATGTCTTTGATTGCATCATCGATTTGTCTTTGACGCTGTCTAACGGTACGAGGAATCCAATCCATCTTTCTAATTTGATCTAGAATAGATCCTCGAATCCTAAGACTTGCATATGTCTCAAACTTTACATCCTTTGCCAAATCGAACTTATCAATGGCGTCAATAAGACCGAAAATACCGTAGGAACATAAATCTTCGTATTCCACAGTATTTCCTAAATACATACAGAGACGACCCGCAACTATTTTTACCAGCGGTGCATATTCAAGAATCAATTGTTCTCTGAGTTCGGCATTGGGATTAACCTTATATTTATCCCAGAGCTTTTCCCTGTCACCTGCCTTCATTTATGCCCCCTTATTAAGCCAAAATTATTCCTCATTGGAATCAAGTGTAATATCTGCCGGAGTCTCCTCCTGGCTGTCATCTTCAGAACCATTCTTTTCCATGTCCGGTGTATCCTTATCAATTGGAACAGGCTCTTCCAATGTCTTAAAAGAATAATCAAGAACAAGTTTAACTATAGTTCCAAGCACAAGAAATATTGCTACAGTAATAAGCAACCTCATAACAAAAACACTAAAATCTACATGCTCTATAATGGAAATAACACATGATATAAAAGCAGCTGCAAGTGTAATAATAATAGGTAAGGGTTTAGTGTTCATTATTTGCTCCCAAGTAAATTATAAAACTTTAATATCTTTACCTACAGCCTTTACGTGGTACTCTCCAGTCTCACTGTAGATTTCTACAGTACGACCATAATTGAGCCCAGTATCCTCCGCAAGTAATCTAATTCCCAGTTCTTTAAGCTTTGCCTTGCTAGCCTCGGCATTTCTAAGACCAACATTGATGCTTGAAGCGTTTGAAGACATTTCAAACATCTTTGCCCCGCCAGCAATTTTAGCTACAATCCGGGTTTTATTTGCCCCCATTTTAATCATATCATCATAAAGCTTCTGTATTCCTGTATCTGCAAACTTTGCAATATTAGAATTATTTCTAATAGCAGTACTATCAGGAAGCATTATGTGCGCCAAACCTGTGATCTTAGTAGATGGATCATAAAGTGCAATTCCTATACAAGAACCAAGACCAATAGTTGTCAGGTTATCAGGAGCTTTGCATGTTTTTAGATCGGCCATACCGACTTTAATCATTTGCCCCATTCTCTTGCTCCTTATACTGTCAAACCAAGTGAAGTAAGTATCTTTTCGTAAGAATCTTCCTCCGGCATCAGAATGAAATAGCCCTGGATACCAAGATCGTCTGAGAATTTGGTGTTAATCATAAGAGCATTATCACCAAAAATACCAAACTGAACTGCAGGAACCGAAAGAATTGCCGCAGCCATATCAACTGCAACAAAAGGTACTGTCGGAGCAATAGTAAGATTGGTAAGCCCCGATAGAGCTGATAGATAAGATCCAGCAATGATGTTTCCAATCTCTTTGATAGCAGACAAATCCATTTCATCAAATGCCTCTGCATAATCATCCGGTCTCATCATTAGTCTGTTGACTATATGATGAGCCGAATTCATATCCATCAAAAACATCATGCTACCATTGATATCCTGCTCAACGCCAAGCATGATACCAACAATAACCTCATCCTCCGCGCCAATTGCGGTGCCCAATTCTTCAACTGGTAAAAAGGAAACCTCAGGCACATTCATATCTATCCTGAGGCCAAGCATGTTGGCGATGGCAGTTGTTGCATTGCCAGCGCCAATATTGCCCAGTTCCTTAAGTACGTCAAAATATTTAGTATTAACTTCCTGTAGAGTAAGCATATGTTTCCCCCTTAGCTTGCGTCACTCTCTCCAATAATTGAGCTAATCTCAAAAATAGAAATAAGTTCATCTCCGTTGGATCCAACGCCGCTAATAAATGAATTTTTACTTCTTAATGTAGATGATGGTTCTTCTATGTCATCTTCTGAAAGGGTAAGAACTTCCTTAACCTCGTCAACGATAACTCCAACCAAACCAGCATTCTCAAGTTTTAATATTATTATACGAGATTTGTCGGTAAAGTCATCATCTTCTAGTCCCATTCTTCGTCTCAGGCTCATTACAGGAACAACCTCACCACGGAGATTTATTACTCCTCTGTAATATGAAGGAGACTTTGGAACTCTAGTAATCTTGGTCAGACGGACAATATTATCAATATACGAAATATCGATGCCATAATGCTCGCCGCCAATCTTAACAATAATATATTGTTTAGTTTCTTTTTCTACGGTTTCGTAAACGCTTAAATCAGACATGCTATACCTCCTATATTAAATTACTGCGTTAACATCAAGAATCATAGCGATTTCACCATCACCAAGGATAGTCGCACCACTGATCAGCTTGTTGTTATCCAATTTACCAAGTGACTTAATAACAATTTCTAGCTGTCCGATAAGATTATCAACAATCAAACCGCCTAGAGTATCGCCCTTCTTGCAGACAACTACTGTCATTGTGTCCTCTTCCTCGTCAGTTGTTTCCTTTGGACCAAAGTCCAGAATCTTATCCAAACGAATAAGAGGAATAACCTGACCACGAAGATGAATAACCTCTTTAGACTCAACATATTTAATGTCTGAGACAGGGATACTTTCAATATTCATGATGGAAGCAAGAGCAATTGCGTATTTCTCATCTCTAACCTCTACCATCAGAGCCTGGATAATAGCCAGTGTCAGTGGCAGTCTAACAGTAAACTTAGAACCTTCGCCCAGAGTAGACTTAACTTCTACATCACCGCCAAGGGCCTCAATATTACTCTTTACAACGTCCAGACCAACACCACGACCAGAGATATCTGTAATCTGCTTTGCCATAGAGAATGATGGCATAAAGAGGAAGTCGATAATCTCTTTTTGTGAAAGATTCTCAGCCTCTTCTGCAGTAACAATACCTCTTTCAATGGCCTTCTCTTTTACTCTATCAGTATTAATTCCGCCACCATCATCACCAACTTCGATGATGACATTGTTGCCCTCCTGGAAAGCGTTCAGATAGATGTTTCCAGTTTCAGGCTTGCCGGCTGCCTTTCTTTCTTCCTTGGACTCAATACCATGATCTGCAGAATTACGAAGCAAGTGCTGTAAAGGATCACCGATTTGATCCACAACAGTTCTATCAAGTTCTGTATCCTCACCTGTCATTACCAAATCCATAGGCTTGTTCAACTTACGGCTCAGGTCTCTAATCATACGAGGGAACTTATTAACAACTGACTCGATAGGAACCATTCGAACCTTCATAACTGATTCGTGAAGGTTTGTTGTAATTCTCTCCAGGTATTCAATGTTTTCGTGTAAAGTATTTGGATCAATTCCGTTTGCATCAGAATTTGACTGAGATGCAAGGGAGTTCTTTGCAATAATAAGCTCGGATACCTGATTCATTAGGGCATCCAACTTTTCAATGTCAACACGAATTGTACGTGAGGTGACAGGTTTTGCAGCAGGTTTTGTATTTTTTGCTGCTGCTTTTGGAGCAGGTGCTGGTGCTGAAGCCGCTGGTGCTGCAGGCGCCGCTGGAGCCGCTGGTGCTGCTGTAGGAGCTGCCTCGGCTGCTGGCTCAACAGTTGCCTCCTCCTTCTTTTCATATATATCAGCGCTAATAGCCTCAGCCTCTACAGAATCGATCTCTGATACAGACTTAATAGACTCAATAATAGCGTTTAAATCAGTATTTTCTTTGTCGGCGCAAAGAACAAATGAAAAATCAAACTCGAATTTTTCATCTTCGATATCCTGAGAACTTGGGTCGTATGCCTTTATCTCACCAAAATCCTCAACTGCCTTGAATACAAGAAATGCTCTGGCAGCCTTAAGCAGGCACTCTTTATTAATATGCACAGTAAAACCAAAGAGATTACTGCATCTCTTTAATTCCTCAACAAGTTCTGGCTCCATCTTAATCTTTTTAAACGCAGCCTTGTCATCAGAACCGCTTTGAGCAGGGGCAGCCTCAGCCTCGGCTGGAGCAGCTGCTGGAGCCTCAGCAGGAGTATCTCCGCCTTCAGCGGAATTAAGATAATCATTTAACTGCTTGATCAAGATTTCGTTGTCTTCTTCACCCTCATTAGATGTCGCTTTTACCTGGTCTAAGTATGCTTCGATAGCATCCAGGCATCTAAAGAGAATGTCTATAAGTGAAGAATTAACCTTTACATTGTCATTTCTTACTTCCTGAAAAACGTTTTCCATATCATGGGTAAGATGCTGCATTCTCTTAAATCCCATAGTACCTGCCATACCCTTTAATGAGTGGGCAGCTCTAAAAATTTCATTGACAACATCCTTGTTTTCAGGCTCTTGCTCCAAAGCCATAATATTATCTGAAAGGCTTTGAATATGCTCGCTAGTCTCGTCGATAAAAATATCCAGGTATTGACTTACATCCATCCTTTTAACCTCCAAGTTTCTTTACAATTGAATTGGCTACTGATTTCAGCGGTACTACTTCGTCGGACAGGCCGCCTTGCTCTACCGCTTTTGGCATTCCATAAACAACACATGTGGAAGCTTCTTGTGAAATAACGTAAGTCTTTTTATATTGCTTTAAGTTTTTGATCCCCTCTGAACCATCAGAACCCATACCTGTGAGAACTACACATATGATCTCATCAAGTGTGGACTTGGTCAGACTCCTGTACATAACATCTGCACATGGTTTCAAACTGTTAACTGGCGGATCATCACTTAAATGGCAATAAGGTTGATGACTTGCGTTTTCATAGATTTCCATGTGCTTTCCACCAGGGGTTACATATACAAGGCCTGGTTTAAATACTTCCTTATCCTCTGCTTCCTTTACATTGATAGAAGAAATCTGATTTAATCTAGCCGCCAAGGAAGCGGTGAATCCTTCAGGCATATGCTGCACAATAACAACAGGAACTGGTAAATTAGATGGAAGCATTGGCACAAATGTGTGCAGGGCTTGTGGTCCACCAGTTGAACAAGCAAGGGCAATTATCTTTTTAATCTTGCCTGATCCATCAGCACCGCTAAAGGAAACATTAGAAGTCTTTGCAGGCTCAGGAGAACTTTTGAATTCCACCGGCTGTGCAGGAGTTTTAGGAACCTCTGACTTGGGGAATACACCTTTTCTGATAGAGACAGTCTTGATGCATGCCTTCATGGCATTCATAATGTCTCTAGCAAAAACCTCTCTGGTCTCAGGAGTGGATCTGATAGGTTTAACTACAAAATCCAAAGCACCCAGTTCTATAGCCTTGATGGTACTGTCTGCATCCTCCTTCAGCGAAGATGAAATAAGGATTACATTAAAAGGTACCTTGTCAGCGCTAAGCCTCTTTAAGACCTCCAGACCTGTCATCTTAGGAAGAATCATATCTAAGACAATCAGATCATAGGACGTAGTCTTTATTTTGTTGTAAGCATCTTCTCCGTCTGCACTAACGTCAGCAACATGAAAATCACTATCTGCGTTGATAATATCACAGATAATCCTCCTCATGAGTGCAGAGTCATCAACAACTAGAATCTTATACACTTTCCTACCCCTGCTCTTTTTTTCTTAAACGTCGGTCTTCGTCAAAAATGTATTTAATGATAGTCTCTCTGTCTTCTGGTTCTTTAAATAAAAACTCCAAGCGATGCTCATAGGTTTGCATCTCTTCAAAGTATGTTGTCTTGACCTGTCTTGCCGTAGCATTAATTTCTTTATTGATTGTAGGCGATTGAAGTGTGAATGATATGTAGATGTACTTGGCCTCATCAATCTTTCTAGAAGATTTGAATCGGACACCGCCCCCGCTTATGTCTAGAATTGTTCCTGAAACAGGAAGTCCATATGTGTTGCCATACTGCCTCAGGTCTGCCTCCACCATATCCATGTTTGGAAGCAATGCAACCTCCCTAGGAATAGGAAGAATCTTGGCAGGTATGTAACAAGGTAATCTGAAATAATTACGCCTCTGTACCTTTTTTAAATCCCCTTCAGGCTCAAAGACATATACTGGAAAGTCTTCCAACCTTCCTCTTTTAGTGATAAGACCTGTAAGCATATACATGGTCTTGCCTGTATTAAAGACAGCATTGAAAGGAACATTCATAGGAATGGTCACTGTCCGGCCACCCCTAGACGGTAGGTGGAATACCACCTCGTTCTTTTTGGTGACACCAAAGACGCTGGATATGTATACTGACCTATCCTGCCCTATGCTGCTTTCCACATCTGAATTTGTGCTGGCTATGGTAAACTCCACTGGAGTGCCAGGCTTAAGTTCTGATATTTCCATACTATGCCCTACTCTTAAGCATTCTGCTAAATATGTTTGAAACTCCCCATTTATAATGAGTCTTTGCATCCTTTTGTAACAGAAGTCTTGCAATGTTCTCAAAGGCTTTAGACGATGGCGCCTTAGGATTTTCTATAGAAACCACCTTTTGATTTCTAACAGATTTTTCTAATACCATGTCTGAAGGAATATATCCCAAATAATCCAAGTCTCCATGAAGAAACTTTTGTACTACCGAAAGCATCTTGTCATATACAGCCCGTCCTTCCGTCTCAGACATGACCTTGTTGGCAACAAGGTGGACATTTGTCCCGTCTCCCAAGTACTTAGGACTCTTGTACATGGCTTTCATAAGTGAATAGGAATCTGTAAGGGAACTAGGCTCTGGGGTAGAAACTAAAATAATCTCAGGGCTAGCCAAAACAAACTCCATAACCTGGTCAGATACACCTGCCCCAGTATCTATAATTAGAATATCACATAAATCATTTAAAAGTGATAAATTATGCACCAAAAACGCAATTTGTTCACGATTTAAATTGTTTAATCCTACTACTCCAGACCCACCGGATATAAATCCAATACCCATAGGACCCTTTGTAATGATATCTCTAATGGACATTCCCTTAAAAATAACATCGGAAAGATTGTATTCAGGGACTGTGCCAAACATAACTTCCACATTGGCAAGACCAAAGTCAGCATCCAGTATTATTACCCTCTTTCCCAAGGTCTGGAACTGAACTGCCAAATTGACTGCCATATTAGATTTTCCAACACCACCTTTGCCAGAAGTGATGGTTATAACCTTAGTATTTTCAATAGGATGGACATTCTGAGATTTTATGATATTCCTTAAATTCTCGGCTTGATCCATTATTTTCCTCCCAACAACTGTTTAACCAGTTTTTGAGCATTAACAACCTCAATATCATCAGGTACATTTTGCCCAACAGTCAAATATGACAAAGGTGAATCTGTATATATTTTAATATTGAAAATATTTCCAAGACACTTTGTCTCATCCAACTTGGTAAACAAAAGATTGAACTTTGCAAACTCCATATAGGAATCCACAATATCAATTAAATCAACATATTTTGTAGTGGCAGAAAGGACAAGATATACATCCTTTTCATATATATCGTCCAAAGCCTCAATCAATTTTTTAGTATCCGCCTTCTGCTCTTCATTTTTGTGAGAAAAACCAATTGTATCCACCAGAATCAGGTCTAGATTCTCGTTTTCTCTAGATAGTTTTTTAACTGTATCTAAGAGTTCATCTGGAGAATATATAACATTTAAAGGCACATCCAAAATATTGGCATAAGTTTGAAGTTGGTTTGCTGCAGCCATCCTGTAGGTATCAGCAGTAATAAGGCCTAGTTTCTTGCCCTCCAATTTGAATTTGGAAGCAATTTTTGCAATTGTAGTGGTCTTGCCCACACCTGTAGGCCCAATAAAAAATACTACCTTTGGTCGCCTTGTACCAAAAGAAATCTCATTTGGAGTACCCAACTTTAAAACCATTTTTTGATATACAGAAGAAAGCAAATTATCCAGAGAATGGCTGGACTGTAAAATCTTGTCCATATCCTCCAAAACTTGATTAATGTATCTCTCCTGGACTTCGTTTTCCAAAAGTACGTTGTAAAGCATCTTTACAAAGACATGATTGTCATTATCAATTGAAAGGCTGGCCTTGTCATAATCATCGGAAAGTTTGGTGCTTTCCACAAACATAGGCTCTGTAGTGTCTACTTGGGATTCTGCCACTGTGACTGGGCTGGTAAATTTAGGTTTTACAGGGGTAGGCCTAGTATATGTAGGCTCAAAAGTTTTTTTAGGAATAGGGGCTGGCTCCACAGGCTTTGGCTCCTCTTTTAATTCATCTATTCCCTGTCTCTCCAAAACTTCGTTTACAGCAGAAAATGCATTTTTAAGGAGAAGGGCATCATCCCCCTCCACTCCTGCAACAGCCTCAAAACTAGGGTTTGTAGCGGCTAGGCTTTCCTGGTTTTGCAAATTGTTGCCCTGGGCCTGTTTTGAGAAAGTCATAGCGCCCTCCGAAAAGTCATCGTCTTCGATTGCAGCTGTCACCTCATAGGTCTTGCTTTGAAAAAATCCTGCAAGCCCCTTTGGCTTAATCTCCTTAACATTCATGATAATAGCAGCTGAGCCAAGAGCCTTCCTAGCTTTTTCCTTGGCTTCTTCTTCAGTTTTTCCTGTGTACTTGTTGATTGTCATTTTATCCTGTTACCATTCCAATTGATGAAAGTTCTACGTTTGAATCTATCTCATTGTATGAAACTACAATTAAGTCCTTAATATAATCCTGTGTCAGTCCCTTAAAGTACATGCGGACAATTGGAGAAGTGACAACTATTGGGGTCCGTCCCATATCCTCCAACTTTTGAACCTGCTCTTTCAAAGAATCGATAATAGCCTTGATTCTCTCTGGGTCTAGGGTGAGATAAGCACCCTGCTCAGTCTGTTTTACAGAAGCCATAATATCCTGCTCTACCTTTGGGTCCACCGTGATAACCTGGGTAGTCTCATTAGGAGCAAAATACCTGGACGAAATAGCACGTTTCAATCCCTGTCTTACATATTCTGTCAGCACATCTGTATCGTGAGTAGATGTAGCATGGTCTGCCAATACTTCGAATACGGTAAGCAAGTCTCTGATAGAAACTCCTTCTGACAGAAGGTTTTGCAATACCTTTTGCACATCTCCCAGACCAAGCAGTTTTGGAATAAGTTCCTCCACGATAACCGGGTTTGTCTCCTTGAGATTGTCCACCAGATTCTGCACATCCTGTCTGGTAAGCAGTTCTGCAATGTGACTTCTGATAACCTCAGTCAGATGGGTGGCTATGATTGAAGGTGGATCAACAACTGTGTATCCCAAAGACTCCGCCCTCTCACGCTGGCTTTCTGTGATCCAGATAGCCGGCAGATGGAAGGATGGCTCAAAGGTAGGAATACCAGTGATTTCCTCCTCCACATATCCAGGATTCATGGCCATATAATGGTCGAAAAGGATTTCTCCCTCTGTCACCTGTATACCCTTAATTTTTATGATGTATTGGTTAGGGTTTAACTGGATGTTATCTCTCAGTCTGATGATTGGAACAACAGTACCCAGTTCTAGGGCTATCTGCCTTCTAATCATAACGACTCTATCCAGCAAATCTCCTCCCTGATTTACATCAGCCAGAGGGATGATTCCATAACCAAACTCCAACTCAATTGGATCAACTGAAAGCAGAGAAACAACATTTTCCGGACGTCGGATTTCCTCTGCCTCCGTCTCTGCCGTCTCTGCCTCCTGCTCTATTTCCTCCTGACCTATGGTACGAGAAATTGAGTATCCGGATACAATAAATGCAGCACCAAATCCAAGGAATAATACCACATTTAAAGGGGTGAATAAGCCCAGCATAGACAGGGCAATACCAACAATATAAAGAACCTTTGGTACACCAAACAATTGCTTGATGAGGGTGCCGGAAAAGTCTGCTTCCTTTGACCCCTTTGTGACCAAAATACCTGTGGAAAGGGAAATGAGAAGGGATGGAATCTGAGAAACCAAACCATCACCTATGGTGAGAATACCAAACTGCTGAAGGGCTTCTGCTGCCCCAAGGCCCTGGTTAGTCACACCCAGAACAGTACCACCCACCAGGTTGATAACTGTAATAATAAGACCTGCTGTGGCATCTCCCTTTACGTACTTTGTAGCACCATCCATGGCTCCAAAGAAGGCTGATTCCTCTTGAATCTTGTCTCTTCTCCTCTTTGCCTCAGCATCATCAATTGCACCAGTGTTAAGGTCTGCATCAATGGCCATCTGCTTACCTGGCATAGCGTCCAGTGTAAATCTGGCTGTTACTTCAGCAACACGCTCAGAACCCTTATTGATAACCATAAACTGAATCAGAATAAGGATGAGGAAAATGATGGCACCAATTACCAGATTACCACCGCCAACGAATTGACCGAATGTCTCTACTACGTTTCCTGGATCACCAGTTGAAAGAATAAGTCTGGTAGAAGAAACATTGAGGGCTATTCTAAAAATTGTGGTAAACAAAAGTAAGGTAGGGAAAAATGACATATCTAGCACTTCTTTTACAAATAGCACATTCATCAAAATAATTAGGGCTACAGATATGTTAAATGCCAATAGTATATCCAGAAGGACATTAGGGATAGGAATGATAAAGAACATTACGGCAGCAATTAAGTAAGCCGCAACACCAAAGTCTGACTTTTTAAGGTTTGCTGCAAAATCCATACCAATATCCTCCTTTCTGTTTTAGTAATGTATTCTAGCAAAATATTAACTTGCATTTGCTCTTTGTGTGTAAACAACTGCAAGGATTTCTGCCACTGCCTGATACAACTCAGGTGGAATAGTCTGATCAATATCTACTGTGGCATACAAGGCTCTGGCCAGGGGTTTGTTCTCCACAATAGGAACATTGGCCTCTTTGGCAGCCTCTTTAATTTTGTTAGCCAAGTAGTCTTCACCCTTGGCTAATACCCTAGGAGCCTCGTCCTTGGTGTTGTCGTATTTAATAGCAACAGCAATATGGGTAGGGTTTGTGATAACAACGTCGGCCTGAGGGACTGCTTTCATCATTCTCCTCTGGGAAGCCTCCATCATTACACGCCTCTGCTTACCTTTAATCTGTGGGTCTCCTTCTGTATTTTTATACTCGTCTTTGACCTCTTGCTTAGTCATCTTCATATCATCTTTAAATTTCCATCTCTGATATGCATAGTCCACAAGGGCTAGAATTATATATACAATGCTAATCCTAATTCCAATATCTATGATTATTTCATAAATAAGACTAAGGGCCGCAAAGAGGCTGATGTCATAAATAATAAATAGGTTTTGCACCTGATCTTTAACTCCCATAAAGGAAATGTAAAAGATAAGGCCAAGTTTAGCCAAAGCCAAAAGCAAATTGACTAGTGACTGCTTAGAAAAGATTCTCTTAAATCCATTAATAGGATTAAATTTTTCTAATTTAGGCTGCAAAGGCTTTAGGGTAGGCTTCCATCCCACCTGGACAATCTCTGCCACCAAATTGGCAATAAAGGAAAAGGCCATAAAAGGCAAGGCAATAAGGGCCATGTCTAAAATCATCTCATTAATAATAGAGACAATTGTTTGTATAGTAAGGCCTCCCGGGCTATGATTTACCACATCTGGAATAATCCCATAGACCTTTCTAAAGACATTGGAAAAACCATCTCCAGCATATCCAAAGAAAATCTTGAGACTGATAAAGAAGGCTAAAAGGGAAACTCCATTGGCTATCTCCTTAGATTTTGCAACCTTACCTTCTTTTCTGGCGTCACTTAATTTTTTGCTGGTAGGCTCTTCAGTCTTCTCTCCACCCTCACCGTCTTTGGCAAAGAACTGCAGGTTGTATGCAATTAAAAGATTTTTCTTTTCATCCATCAATGCAATCCTTGTATAAACAAAACTATCATTTTCTTCATCTCCTCAAATATAAATGAAGCAATATTTGGTAGAAGAAATACTGTCAAAAACAAAGCGATAAAACCTACTATGATTTTAAGCTGGGCTCCTACAGAGAACATGTGAATCTGGGGAGCAACCTTTGCCATTATACCAAGCACCGCATTCAGTACCATAATTACTGCAAATACCGGCAGACTAATCCTAAAAGCAATAACAAAGATATCAGTTATAAACTCGATAATTGATAGGCTAAGAGAATCCCACCTAAAAATTGTGCCACCTAAAGGAATAAGGTTAAAAGCATCCACAAATGCATTTATGAGATACCTATGCATTCCAGAAACAATAAGAAGCATAATTACAAATTGATTGTAAAGAGTACCTGTAACAGAGTTTTGAGCAAAGGTCTGTGGATCATATTCTTGGGCCATGGATAGACCTATATTCATATCTATCATATTGCCAGCCAAAAGAATTATGAAATTGCAGCAATAGGCTGCAAATCCAATAATGAGACCCGTCAAAGCCTCTTTTACAACTAAAAAAGCATATCCAACTACTGTTGAGTAATTGAGGGCATCAAAAGGCACAACAAAATACAAAAGTAAAGAAACAATGGCTGAAAAACCAATCTTAACCATAGCTGGCGTATTTCTTGTGTTAAAAAAAGGAGCCACAACTACAAACATGGATATGCGAGTTAGTATAAGTAAAAAATATTCAAAGTTTTTTAAAGTAAAATCAACACTAAACATCTATTACGTCAGCCAAGATAGATGCTGAAGTTGGTCCATAATGCAGTAATATATTCTGTTAATTCTGTAAGCATCCAGGGCCCAAAGAAAATCAAAGCCGCAAATATTCCAACAATCTTTGGAATAAAGGTCAAAGTTTGCTCTTGGATTGATGTCACAGTCTGAAAAATACTGATTACAAGACCTATAATCAGAGAAACTAGAAGAAGTGGCAAAGAAGTTTTCAATAATGTAAATATAGAATCTCTTACGATATCTAGTACCTGACCTTCAGTCATAACCTATTCTCTCCTAATAAAATGTTTTAACCAACCCGCCTATTACAAGATCCCATCCATCTACCAAGACAAACAATAATACCTTGAAAGGTAATGAAATGGTGGTAGGTGGTAGCATCATCATACCCATGGACATAAGGACTGATGCAACAACCATGTCAATAACAATAAATGGAATGTAGATAAGGAATCCTATAATAAAGGCAGTCCTCAACTCTGACAAAATAAATGCTGGAACCAAAACCGTAAATTCCACATCATCCACATCTTCGTATGTAACATTGGCTATATCGCAAAAAAGGTCCAAGTCCTTTGTTTGGGTCTGTCCATACATAAACTGGCGAACAGGCTCAATAGCCGCTTCAATAGCCTGCTCTTGTGTAATCTCTCCTGCATCAAAGGGTTCAATGGCCTCTGTCTTAATTGAATTAAGTGTAGGAGACATAATAAACAATGTTAAAAACAACGCCAAACCAATGAGAACCTGGTTAGGTGGCGCTGTATTAGTACCAATGGCAGCACGAACGAAATGTAGGACTATAATGCATCTGGTAAAAGATGTCATCATAATCAAAATAGACGGTGCAAGAGAAATAATGGTGAGGACCAACAACATTCTCAGTGTTGCAGAAAAATTACCGGATTCCCCATCAAAAGTAAGAGAAAAACCTCCATCTCCTACTGTCTCGTCTGATGAATTAGGAGCATTTTCAGTTGCTCCATAATCATCATTGCCCGCCCCATAGTCAGTGCTATATTCAGTTGCATATACTGTTGCAGAGTTTGAATACAAGGCAAATCCAGCCACAATTAGGCTAAATGCCAGGCTAGCAACAACATAGGCTTTCTTAAATTTATTCATAACATATTCTGATTTGGTTATTTTTTCTTTGACACCTTTTCTAGGATAGATTTGAAATCTATCTGATTAGAGAAGGGCAAAACTTCATCCGCTGTTTTCAACTCTTTGAGCTGATCTAAACTCAGTTCTCCGAGCATAGTTATTTCATCCTTCCCTATTGCAATAACAAAGAAGGTGTCAATACCAGCTCGAATCAACTGCACATATTTACCATTGGTAAGCTTTATTGTCTCTATAATCTCCAGGTTGTTATTTACATTTTGGGCCTTTTGATATCCCGCAATCCACCTGGTGACATAGTATGTGACAAACAATATTCCAACAAATACTATAAGAATGAATATTAGTTGGAAAAAACTCTCCACTGAAGAAGACGCCAGAAACATTATCCGATAACCTTCTTAACAGCCTCAAGAACACGCTCAGCCTGGAATGGTTTTACAATAAAGTCCTTTGCTCCAGACTGAATTGCCTCAATAACCATAGCCTGCTGGCCCATAGCAGAACACATGATAACGCAAGCATTAGGATCCTTTTCCTTAATAGCTTTTAACGCGCCAATGCCATCCATCTCAGGCATTGTGATGTCGAGAAGGACAAGATCAGGAGTAAGTTCAGCATACTTATCAACAGCGATTTTGCCGTTTTCAGCCTCTCCAACTACATTGTAACCATTCTTTGTGAGAATATCCTTGATCATCATTCTCATAAATGCTGCATCGTCACAAATTAAAATGTTTTTTGCCATGTCTTCATCTCCTTAAATATATTATTAGTCCTTAATAATTTCTGTAATACGTACACCAAAAGACTCTTCAATAACAACTACTTCGCCTTTTGCCACGTACTTGCCATTAACAAGTACATCTATTGGTTCACCGGCTATTTTATTTAGCTCGATGATAGTGCCAGGTGCAAAATCTAAAATGTCCTGAATAGTTTTGTTCGTACGACCTAATTCTACTGTAACATCAAGAGGAACGTCAAGAATTAAGTCTATGTTCTCCTGTGCGAACTGGTTTGCAAATCCAGGTCCAAACGGTGTGAACTGAGCAGGCTGGACATTTACCTGCGGTCCAGGTGGAGCATAATAAATAGGTTGTCCACCCATTGGCTGGCCCATATTTGGATCCATCTGAGGAACAGGGCCTGGTGCAGGAGCTGGCGGAGGTGCCGCAGCGGCTGCAGGGGAAGGAGCTGGCGCTGGTGCAGGGGAAGGGGCTGGCCCTCCTACTCCGGCGTCCACAGTGGAATTAGAGTCTGTTTCCATGTTGTTAAGGACGCTGTTGCACATTTCCTTGGCCAGGGAGATTGGATATAGTTGCATCATCTCCGAATCAACCAGGTCTCCGATTTCCATCTTGAAGGTAATTCTAACAAAGGAACCTGTCAAGAATTCATCTATGTCTCCTCCATCAATGGTAGCCAAATCTGTAAGTGTGGCTGTTGGTGGAGAGATATCTACCATTTTATCAAGCATTGATGAAAGCGATGTAGCACTGGCACCCATCATCTGGTTCATAGCCTCTGAAATGGCTGACAGATGCAGGTCAGTGATTTCTCCATCGATGTTTGTACCATCTCCGCCCATCATCAGGTCTGTGATAACTTTTACGTCATCTTCCTTGAGGACTAAGACATTACTTCCATCAATGCCCTTTGTATATCCTATTCTAACTACAACACAAGATTTATCGTAACCGCTAGAAAGAGCTGCCCAATCAGTTTCAGATACAACTGGTGTTGAAATTTCTACTTTTTTATTTACAAGAGAAAATAATGTGGTGGCTGCACTACCCATAGAAATATTGGCTACTTCACCAATGGTATCTATTTCTTTGTCTGTCAGTTCTCCACCGCCTGAACTTGTAGCTGCAGGTCCTGTATCTCCTGCAGGTGCAGCATCAGGAATTCCTCCGCTAAGTAGTGCATTTATCTCATCTTGTGATAATACACCATCTCCCATGCTACTCTTCCTCCCTTATTATTTCTGTCACTCTAACAGCATATTCCTTGCCAGATGCTCCAGGTAATGCCTGGAACTTTTTGATGTCTCCAACATAAATATCTAATTCTTCATCAACTTTGGTATTTAGTTTTACAACATCTCCTACCTGAAGCTGAGAGAAGTCAGCAACGGTAATAACACTAGATCCTAGAACCGCCTTAACAGGTATTCTTGCATGGCTAATTAAGGATTCTACAGTCTCAGAATAATCATCTCCTGCTTTCTCTTTCTGACTACTATACCAGAACTTTGTGTTCAATTTGTCCATAATTGGCTCCAAAGTCAAAAATGGTAAACAAATATTCATAAGTCCTTCAACATCACCAACTTTAATATTTAAAGTGACAATAGAAATCATTTCTGAAGGAGAGATTATCTGCGCAAATTGCGAGTTGGTCTCAATCCTCTCTAGTCTAGGGTGTAAATCAACTACATTCTCCCAAGGCTCTCTGAGCAAATCAACACATGAGGTCATAACTCGCTCTATAATCAGAAGCTCGATTTCAGAGAAATCTCTCACCTTATCCAGGGGCTCTCCCTGTCCTCCCAGCATTCTGTCAACCATGGCATAACCAAGATTTGATGCCATTTCTAATATGATATTGCCCTCTAGAGGGCTAAAATCAACAATACCTAAAAGCACTGGGTTTGAAAGAGAATTCGAAAACTCCATGTAGGTAACAGCCTCAGAGTTCATTACCTCCACCTGTATGCTTTTTCTAAGGAATATTGGCAAATTGGTAGAAAGTAATCTGCCATAATGCTCAAATATATTTTCAAGAGTACGTAAGTGCTCTTTTGAAAACTTGGATGGTCTAGCAAAATCGTAATTTTTGACTGGCTTTTCTTTATTGTTTTTAATCTCTTCCGCATCTAATTCACCGGAAGTCAAAGCATGTAAAAGATTATCAATCTCGCTTTGTGAAAGGACATCACTCAAGTTTTCTCACCACCATTCATTCCCATATATTTGCCTACAATCTTTTATTGATATGTAGCGCTTGAGAAATTAACTCGAACGATAACTGCGTTCTTGAATAAGGTCTGCAGCTCTTCAAGTATTTCTTCCTTAACAACAGCCTCGCTATTTTTCATATCTTCCAGTGTGTGGGAACTAACAACCTTGTTGATTGTATCAGTGATAACTGAATCGTAATCTGTCAAGTTTCCAGCACCGTCACCCAAATTTGCATACTCTTCATTTGTAGAATCAAGCGAAAGAGAAATGCCAAGAACAGCGTAGTGAGCGCTGCCATCTCCAGAATCTGCCAGGTTGATTGTAAGAGTCTCCCCTCCCTTGACTGGATAGTTAACCATATCCTTTACGTCTACAGAAAGAGATCCTGCTGTATCACCTGCCTGAAGATCAAGGTCTATTGCGTCGCAAACCTTTACAATGAGTTCATTAGCCTTTTTGGTCTCAGGAATAATAGAGACACAAAGTAGAACCGTAAGAACAAGATTCACAACAACTAAGGCAAGAATTATAACTGTAATAAGATTTTTCTTCATTTGTAAACCTCTTAACTATTCTGTAGGAACTGTCTCAGAATCCTCTGTAGGAAGTTCTGCCTCAACATCCGCTTCTGTTTGAGCATCTGTTACCGCTTCAGTATCTGTATCATCAGTTGCTACATCGCTGTCATTATTTTGTGTATCCTCTGAAGAATCGCCTAGGCCGTAGCCAAGGCTTGAAAATGAGTTGAATATTTTAATTTCAACACGTCTATTTCTAGCCCTGCCCTCTGCAGTAGAATTGTCGGCAATTGGAACATATTCTCCTCTACCAGCAGATTTAACCAGAGCAGGATTAAGTCCAGACACTGACCTGATTTCATCTGCCACATAAAGTGCTCTGTACATGGATAGTACGTCGTTGTTTTCATATGTGGCTGATCTCATAGGCACATTATCTGTATGACCTTCCACCTCAATTATGTTTTGATCATATTCAGAAAGAATAACCGCTAGATTATCAACTATGCCAACAGCCTCCTCTGTGAGAACTGCCTTTCCAGAATCAAACAAAAGAGCACCGTTTATTGTAATCATTACATAGTTAGCATTGAAATCCACCTCTACCTGATCCTGAAGGCCATATGCAGCAAGTTTTTCCTCAATCTCCTCGGAAATCTGTTCCGACTCTGAGGCTCCTACTTCCTCTATAACCTCTGCGGCCTGCTCAGCGCTGATATCTGAGGTATCCACGCCCTGGGTGTCAGGATTGCCCTGATCATCACCCTCCACATCGCTGTTGCCCTCTTTGTCATACTGCTGATCATCACCGTCATGGACTGAGTTGAAATAATCATCAAACATCTCAAGTTGGCTGATACCAGAAGAAATCATCTGGCCCTCTCCAACGGAAGTGCCTCCTTGAGAGAATATGCTAAATGAAGACTGGATGCTGGCAATTACCTCTTCGAATTTTTCCTGGTCTGTAGAAGACATTGAGAATAGTAATACGAAGAAGCAAAGCAGCAAGTTCATCAAATCGGAGAAGGTGGACATCCAGGCCGGAGAACCGCCGCCGTCGCCGCCGCCTTTGTCCTTTTTGGCCATTAACCCTCACCTCCTGCAGCAGCTTCGCCGCCTTCTGAAATGCTATTTCTAGCCGAAGGTGCCAAGAATGATTTAAGTTTTTCCTCTATAACTCTAGGATTCTCGCCGGCCTGTATTGAAAGAAGGCCCTCGAGAATAATGCTTTTAACAACAACCTCCTGAGCATCATTAACTCCCAGTTTTGTAGCGATAGGAGTGGCAATCCAGTTGGCAATCAGAGAACCGTACAGTGTTGTCAGCAAGGCAACCGCCATATTAGGTCCGATTGTAGATGAATCAGTAAGGTTTTTTAACATGTTTACCAGACCAACCAGTGTACCAATCATACCCCAGGCAGGACCCATAGCGGCCCAGTCAGAGAAGAATTTGATTTTAACCTGATGTCTGTCCTGCAAACAGTCAAGATCTGTCTCGAGAATAGCCCTAACAAGCTCTGGGTCAGTACCATCTACAACTAGGTTGACGCCCTTTTTCAAGAACTCGTCATCAATGCCATTGGCTGCCTCCTCAAGAGCAAGGATACCTTCCTTTCTTGAAATGTTTGCCAAATTAATAATCTGAGTAATAGCATCTGCCGGATTTCCAACAGAAGGCTCCTTAATAGCAAGGCCAAAACCTCCAAAGGCTCCCGTGAAATCTTTTATCTTATTCATGGAGAGTACTGAGGTAAGCGAACCTCCGATGGTAATAATTACAGATGGAACATCTATGAAGTTTCCTAAGGCTGCTACGCCACCGGAAGAAACGATACCAAATAGTACCATTACCAAGCCAGCAACGATTCCCGCTAATGTAGCTATATCCAAAGCTATCTCACCTTCCCGTCAATGAATTATGTGAAAAATGATATCAAATGTATACTATTACCCACTCATACACTTTGTGATTATTTTACTAGATTTGTATATTATTGTCTATGGTTTATAGGCAATTTAGTCGCATTTTATTGTGTATATTTTATGTTCAACCCACAATATCTTGTAATCTGTTCACGATTTTTACACATTTAATTAGGATTTTTTCACACAATTTAATTTTGTAATTGTATATTCCTAAAATCCAAGTAATTTAAAGGGAAATATCACTTAGAATTTCCTTTAAGTAAAAAAGGTATGACTTCAACGGAAGAACATACCTTTTAATTACAATATTACTTTAATAGTAAGAATTATCTCTTAAGATTGATCAGTTCCTCAAGAAGAGTATCTGAAACAGTGATAATTCTAGAGTTGGCCTGGAAACCTCTCTGGGTTGTAATCATGTCGGTAAATTCTGCAGAAAGGTCTACATTGGACATTTCAAGCTGTCCAGTAGCCATTGATGAACCATCGGCGGAAATATCTACACCGATACCATCAAACTCACCTGAGTTCAGTGTTGTCTGATAACAGTTGTTACCCATCTCCTCAAGACCAGATGCATTGGAGAACTGTGCTACTGCAATCTGTCCTAAAAGAAGTGTAGAACCATTTGAGTAAGAACCATAAATCATACCGTTTGACTGAATAGAAACACCTGTCATAGTACCAAGTTTTCTACCTGCACCAGTTGTTCCATCGCTGGCTCCCCTCTTTCCCACTACTGTAGATGTACCACCATTATCATAGTTCAGCATTGTGCTGAAATTAATGGTGATATCTGAAAGGGCGCGGTTGATGTCAGCATCTGTAGTGTTATCCTGAGGGTCTACAGGAGAAACGTTTGGTCCAAGAAGAGAAGCATTAAAAACAATGTCTCCCCCATCTCCCGTTCCAATTACCAGGTCTCCACCTGCTGAGTAGATAGTACCAAGTTTGGTATCAAATACCAGCTCTGAGCCTACATAATCTAAGGTTATATCAAAGTATTTGTTGTCCTCGTCATATGTTGCAATACTTGTTATTGTAGCATTACTTGGCAGTCCCTTTACAACATCAGAAATTGTAGGTGCGCTAACTGTTCGATACTCATTTAACTGAGTGCCATATGCCTCGTATACATTGCCATCAGAGCCAATATAATAAGTGGCATAAGTTACATTGTTATTTTCATCTGTCTCACCAGTATTGCTGGTGATTTCAGCAACTGAAGTAACATCATCGGCAAGAGTAATAGCGGTTGTAACTTCGCTGACTGTATAATTGCTCTCATCAATAGTGTACTTAACTGCTGGATTGTCTGTGCTAAAAATAGTCTTCATTGCAGCATCTTTGGCAGCAGCCTTTTCTGCGTCAGAAAGGACTCCGTTATTGTCAGTATCTACTGCATCAAAATTTGCTGTGTTATAGGTGTTGTAGTAATCATCTAATATAGAATGATTGTTTGCATCCAACACATCATCCAGTTCAATTGAATAATGGCCAGTCATAGCATTCAATGTCTTAAGAGAGAATTTTGCTGTATATGAATAGCCAAGATTGTCATAAAAAGTGAATGAACGGATGTATCCGTCTGTTGATGTAAGTGCGGTCTCGTTCTGGTCAAGAACGCCTGAGAATGTACCCTGTGTGGTAGATTCTGGAGGCGACTGCATATTTGCAGCCTGCATTACTCTAAGGGAAGATACTGTATCTTTTTTAATGGTTCTAGTACCTTCGATCTCATCGTACTGCCAGCCCTGAACAAGGTAACCTGTTGTTGTCATAGCCAGGTTTCCATTTCCATCAATGTAGAAAGATCCGGCTCTTGTAAACAGATTTTCAGTACCGTTACTTACGATAAAAAAGTTTGTAGAATTTGAATCAGTAAGCCTGATATCAAGGGCATCACCAGTAGACTGGGCTGCACCCGAAGATGTAATAGAAATTTTGGTTGCACCATTAGTAACACCAAGACCTATCTGCTTGGCGTTTGTACCACCACGTGTTTCAGTGGCTCCACTGGCCTGTGAAGTTGTCTGATACATAATATCAGCAAAGGTGGTTGATGATGATTTGAAGGCAACCGTGTTAACGTTGGAGATGTTATTACCAATAACATCCATCTTTGTCTGGTGGGTCTTAAGACCTGCCACACCAGAGAAAAGTGATCTCATCATAATGAATGACCTCCTCAAAATATAACTTTGAGCTGGTCTGCCAAATCGCATCTGTCAGTCAGCGATTCAATTAGCCTCCCGAAGGTCCAGCTAAACTATGACAGCACCGTCAATGTTTGTAAAAATATTATCCTCAGATTCTGTTTGATCAATTGCTGTAACAACTGTCTGATTAGGAACATTTACAATAAATGCAAGCTCGTCAACCAATACAAGCGAATCTGTAATGCCCTTTGACTGGGCTTTCATAACTCCCTCTTCTAGTCTCAAAGACTGGTCCTCTGATAAAACTATGTTTCTATCATCAAGTCTTTGTGTTGCATGCTTTGAAAATTTAAGTTCTGAGCCAGATTCAATTTTCTGTTTCAGTAAATCTTCAAAACTTTTACCATCAATAGTACCAAGTGGCTTTGCCTCACCATTATTGTTAAGATACTGGCCTGCAACTTTTTCTATGGAGTTGAAGTTTGGATTAAAATTTATATTGCTCATAATCTCCTCCTAAAACTTTAGGCCTAAATCTTACTCCCCACTCTCCTCACTATCATTATCGGTAGAAGAATCCTCTGCCTTTAGGGCTGCAAGTCTCTTTTCTAGGGCTACCAACTTGTCCATGGTCTCTCCATTTACAAAGCCCTTTGTATAAGAATCCATAGCGTTATAGAGTTCTCTTGCTTCTACAATCTTTTTCTCATCCGATAGATTGAGTTCCTCTAATGCAGGAAGTCCGGCAACGGTATCCATAAAGGTGCCCGAAACCAAGGCTGCATTGTAATATGTCTCATCTATAACAGAATCAATCAAGTCATACTTGTAGGTCTTTTCTCCCACTGATACTAACAGATTGCCATCATCATCAGTTGTTACATAGTCAACCTTGCCAGATACTTGTCCATCGTCGGCATTGATGAGTACAAACTTGCCAACAAGGCTATTAGCCTGGATTGTCTGCATATCAGCCTGCACAGCCTGAATAGCTTCAATTGTTGTAAATGATGCAAGTTGAGCGACATAGTTTGAATTGTCAGTAGGCTCTAGCGGGTCTTGGTATTGCATTTCAGCTACCAGAAGTTGTAAGAACATATCCTGGTCGTAACCAGAATTTGCCTTTGACGCTGACATTGATGTAGAGGTGGTATTTCCGGTGCCACTGGCCGCTTTAGAAGCTTCAGTTTTGGTATATGCTCCATCAACAATACTTCCTATAAGATTTGCCATGGTCTCCTCCTTTATACCTGGTAATTTAGGGTGTTTCCATTGTCCTTCATAATTTGTGCTGTAAGGATATCCTCGTCAGACATTAGTCCTGAAAGGGAATCCAAATTATTCAGGTCAATTCTTGTAGGTCTTTTCTTTTCTTCTTGACCCTTTTTGGCATCCTGATTGTTTCTATCATTCATACCTTCTTCCAGATTCTTTTCAAACTCATGTGTAGAAACTGCGACTTCGATTGAAGTAACCTTTTCTGATGACTGATTCAATTCAGTTCTAAGAGTTGCCATCTGGTTTTCTAGTGCTGCCTTGACAGCATCATTTTCTGTAAATAGTTTTGCTACTATTTGGTCGCCATGCTGAACAACCTGCATGAAAATCTTTCCAAGTCCTTCTGGATTGAGGGTGATTTCCATTGTGGTGGAATCTGCCATATTGATTACTCTGGCCTGTTCAATAAACTGATCTACGATTTCCTGGCTGGAAATTGGTCTTTGCTCCGGCAGAATAACTACATCTTCCTCTGCTGAGTAGGTCAAAGTAAATTGATTCATAGGATTTGGCTGATTCTCAGTTCCAGCTAGTGGATTATTATCCTTTGGTAGATCAAAAGGATTTTTCTTGAGAATGTCATCACTATTTCCCTCAAAAGACTCCTTAGGATTTGTCTTTTGAATATGGCTTTCATTTGAAATATTCAGGGTAATGTCCTTAGGGTTATCAGTAGATTCCTTAGGATTTGCCATAGGAATAGTTTCCTCTTCTCCTGAGGCCGTTTCTGGACTGACAAGTTTTTCTCCATCAGAATTATCTTGATTCTTAATAATTGTCTCAATCTCTTCTACAGGGATTTCAACTGACTTGTCATCTGAAACCATTTCCATCTGGGAAATATCAATTTTGCCTGTCTCTTGAGAACCTTCTATTAAAGAAAATCCAGAAGCGAATTCTTTTAATGAATTTAGGTCAATCCCATTCTGATTAAGAATTTCATTGGCAAGTCCCATTACTTCATCAAAGATATTTTTAAAATCTTCGCTAAGTACAAGATTAATAGAATCGGTCTCATTGGATAGAGCAAGAACAAGTTGAGCCAAATTCTGAGGATTCAGAAGATCAATGGCTGTAAGGCCTAAGTTTTCCATGGCAACTTCAATCGCCTTGTCATCAACACCCAGTTCTTCTTTGATAACAGATTTAACTGCATCAGTAAACTCTTCAACCTTTTCTACTATTTCTTCCTTGTCAGTATCTACTGTGGTTTCTGTGGCAGAATCAGTTTTGTTAATGTCGGAAGACTTAAAACTAACTTCTGAAGATGATTCAGTATCTGAATTAGATGTTTCAGCCTTTGGTACAGGATTATCATTCCTTGCCCCAGATGCTTTTGAAAGCATATCCTCAAAGTTTAAATCTTTGGACTTTGCAGGTTTGAAGGATTCATTTATGTCCTGAGATACACCGACCCCTTGTAGCAAACTTGTAACATTACTACTAGTCATACCTTCCTCCTTTCCTATTTATTTATAAGAATACCTGCTATGGCTCCATCATCTGGGTAACTGCAGCTGCGTTTACTTCATCCATCTCTGCCAATATATCAGCCCTAGCACTAGCATCCATATTGGAGAGAATCTGGCAAACCAAATCTAAGTCATCTGTCATGGTGTCAAAAATCTTTGCAGCATTCTTGGCGTCCATGCTGGAATATGCCTTGACATAATCCTCGATTTCCTGGTCTTTTTGCAACTGTGTGACCACCTGTTTATAGATGGCCTCTGCAGATTCTGGATCTATAGACTCATAGTAAGTCTTATATTCTTTTATATCGGGTGCTTTATCAGAAAAAACAACCTCATCATAAAATTTATTTTTTTCTTCTTCAAAAGCAGCCTCATTGGCCTTGTATTCTGCCAGTTCTGCAGCAGCTGCCTCCAGTTCTGCTATGTAGTCAGAATTTGTAGAGGTCTGAGTCTTTAACTCTTCAACTTCAGTCTCTAATTCTTTAATTCTTTCCACAGCCTCCTCAATGGTAGCGAATTGATATCTAGTATCCTCCTCCTTTGGCTGGTACTCCTCGATGCCAGGAAGTATTTGATTTACATAAGGCACATCTTTTAATATTGGGAACATTACAGTAGACCCAAACCCACCTACGTCCATCTTTATAAGAAGAGCAAATATAGCAAGCCAGATTACAATAATGAGCAAAACAACAAAGGCCATAATAAGTTTCCCTACTACGCCTAGTTTTTCCTCTTCGGGCATATTCTCCCTGGCTATTCTTTTTGCCTCTTTTTTAGCCTCTTTTGCTGCCTTCTTTGCTTCTTTAGCCGCATTTTTTGCAGCAAGTGTGGCTGCTTCCTCATCTCCAGTAGATGTAGATATGTGCTCAACCTCTTCTACGTCTGCCATAATTATTCTCCTTCGGTTTCATTTGCATAATATGTATAACTAACTAATTCGTCAGTAATCTTTCTTTCTTCAGCATCCAGTTCGTCCAAGAATTGGGCAAAGGCCTTTTCCTTGAGTTTCTCATGCATCTTTCTTTCCATCATGACTGTGTTCAGTCTTTTCCTGGCCACTTCCATGGCCTTTTGAGCCTTGGACAAATTTATCATTTGGTCTCTCACAGCCACCTTCATGGAATTAACAGCATTTTTGCAGGTACGAATCTCAGAGATATTAATATCCCCCAGGGATAATTCCTTTAACTGGCGCTCGTACCCTGCCTGCCTCACCATCAGATCCCTCAGTTTTTGCTGCTCCTCGTTAAACCTGGCTGTTGCCATACCAAAATTGGCCTTTTCCTGGTCCTCGATTTTCATTTTTAAATCCAGGATGTTTTGCATCCTATAAGAAAACTTTGCCATAGATTATTACTCCGGGAATATGTCCGTCATCATCTGGATTATTTCCTCATAATCATATTTTGTATCAGTAGGCTGCAGGAGGAATTCATTAACTGCATCAATCTTTTTAATGGCGTAATCAATAGTTTTGTTAGATCCGCTTTTGTAGGCTCCTATATTGATCAGGTCCTCCGCCTCCTGGTAGGTGGCAAGGACATTTTTCAGTTTGCCTGCAACTGCCTTGTGCTCAGGGGATGCCACTGCGGACATAACTCTGGATATGGACTGCAAAATATCAATGGCAGGATAATGGTTTCTCTGAGCCAATTTGCGGTTAAGAACTATATGTCCATCTAGGATAGATCTGGCTGTATCTGTGATAGGCTCATTAAAGTCGTCTCCATCCACTAGGACTGTATAAAGACCTGTGATAGAGCCCACTGCAGAATTGCCTGCCCTCTCCAAAAGTCGAGGCATCTCAGAATAAACTGATGGTGGATAGCCCCTTGTAACAGGAGGCTCACCAGATGCCAGTCCAATCTCTCTTTGAGCCATAGAAAAACGGGTGAGAGAATCCATCATAAGCAGGACATCCTTACCTTGGTCCCTAAAATACTCTGCAATGGCTGTTGCAGTAAGGGCAGCCTTTTTTCTAATCAGGGCCGGCTTGTCAGAGGTGGCACATACAACCACAGACCTGGCCATACCCTCAGGGCCTAGGTCGTTTTCCACAAACTCTCGGACCTCTCTACCACGCTCTCCAATGAGGGCGATGACATTAATCTGGGCATTGGTATTTCTGGCAAACATACCCATAAGGGTAGATTTACCAACACCAGACCCAGCAAATATTCCAATTCTCTGTCCCTTGCCTACTGTGATAAGTCCATCTACAGCCTTAACTCCCAGGGACAGGGGCTCCTTTATAATAACCCTGCTCATAGGGTCTGGAGAATCGGCCTCAGCCGGATACTCTATCATATTGTCGAATTCAGTCAAATCCTCTACGTCGGAAGGTCTGCCCAGGCCATCCACCAGGTGTCCTAGCAGTTCATCTCCAACTGGAATACCCAGGGGGTGTCCTGTGTTTTCCACCATGCATCCCACACCGATTCCTTCGACATTCTCATAAGGCATCAAAAGCAGACGTTTATCTTTAAATCCGACAACCTCTGCTTTTATTCTCTCCTGAGAGCCGCCAACGATAATCTCACACATATCGCGGAGTTTGGCCTCAGGGCCCACTGATTCAATTGTAAGTCCAACAACTTTAACCACTTTACCAAGGGATTTGAAATAGTCTTTCTCAGTAAGCTCCATCAATTCTCTCTGGTCCAAAGTTGCCTCCTATCAAACCCTATTCTTTATAACTAAGGGCTTTTATCTCTCTGATCAAATTATCTAATTCTGTATCTATACTGCAATCAAAAATACCACCATCTGTCTCGATGATGCACTGACTGTCATTTAACAGAGGGTCTGCAATAATGTCTAGTCCTACATCACTGCCTACCTTGCCTTGTATTTCTTCTTTTTTACCCTTTATAAATTCCGCATTAGCATCGCTGACCTTTATCTGCATCTGGCCTGTGCGCTCAATTTTCATGATGCAATGGTCAAGGAGATGGTAAAGCACATCTTTTTTACCCTCTAATTCTGCACCAAATACCCTTTCAAAAACAGGAAGACACATTTCAATAATGTCTCTTTCCATGGTGAGTTGTCTCTGGCGGAAGTCCTCTTCCATCCTTGCAATCTCTTCTTGCATTTGCTGCTGGGCAGTCTGCAATTCCATAGCAGCACGCTGAGTCCCCTCATTGTAGCCTTCATTGCGGCCATCCTGCTGAGCCATGGTTTTAAGGGCATTGGCATTGGTCTCGGCAGCAGATAATATTTCATCCGCAGAGGCATTTGCATCGGCGATAATCCTATCTGCCTCCTCCCTGGCCTGACCAACGTAGTCTATGCTAGGCTCTGGGGCAACTTCCTCCTCTTGCATAATGGAATCTGCCAGCCCCAAAAATTCATCTGCAGTCATTCCCTCTGGGATTTCAGCCCCAGATTCTTCCATTTCTGCAAGACGTCTTTCCTTTTCTTCTTTTAAAAGTCTCTCCTTGTATGCCTTTTGCTGGAGAGCAATCAGCTCATTAGCCCTGGCATTGGAATCAATAATCAGTTCTTGGCCCTCTTCCTCTACACGAGAAACTTGAAAGCCATGGACTACATTATTACTAGACAATGAGCTCATCTCCACCACCTCTTGAAATAACGATTTCAGCAGAGTCTTCCAGTTTTCTGATAATACCAACTATCTTCTGCTGAGCCTCTTCTACATCCTTCATACGTACAGGACCCATGAATTCCATGTCCTCTTTAATCATAGCAGCAAGACGAGAAGAAAGATTTTTAAATATAGCACTCTGAACCTCGTCATTAGCACCTTTTAGTGCCACACCCAGGTCAGAGTTGTCTACATCTCTAAGCACACGCTGAATTGCACGGTCGTCCAGCAGGAGAATATCCTCGAATACGAACATCTTCTTGCGGATTTCTTCTGCCAACTCTGGCTCTTCGATTTCCAAAGACTCCATGATTCGTTTTTCTGTACCACGGTCTACAGTATTTAAAATATTTACAACTGCATCTACGCCACCGGCGATAGTGTAATCCTGATTGATAAGGGAAGAAAGTTTTCTCTCTAATACTCTCTCCACCTCTTTGATAACCTCAGGCGAGGTCCTATCCATCATAGCAATTCTTCTGGCTACATCAGCCTGCTTTTCTGGAGGAAGGGCTCCAATAATAAGGGAAGCCTGACCTGCAGACAAATAAGAAAGAATCATTGCTATGGTCTGAGGATGCTCGTCCTGAATAAAGTTTAAGACCTGAGAAGGCTCCGTCTTCCTAATAAACTCAAAAGGTCTAACCTGCAAAGAAGCAGTTAGTTTGGTGATAACATCCTGGGCTCTGTCATTGCCAAGAGCTTTTTCCAAAAGTTCTTTGGCATATCCAATACCACCTTCAGCAATATATTGTTGTGCCAGACATACCTGGTAGAATTCTTCAATAACCTCTTCCTTGAGCTGTGGCGAGATACTTCTTGTATTCGCAATTTCAAGGGTCAGCTCCTCGATTTCCTCTTCCTTGAGATGTTTAAATATCTGGGAAGACTTTTCAGGGCCAAGAGCTATTAAAAGAATGGCCGCCTTTTGTACGCCATTTAAATCTTCACTAGCCATAGATTCTATCCCCAATCTTCATTAAGCCAATTTCGCAGCAATTGAGCAACTGCCTCTGGCTTTTCATCCACGAATTTTTCAATGAGGATACGGGCCTCAGATTTCTCTGTGTAGCCAATATCTTCAAGTTCCTCTTCCTCTTTGGTAGAGGCAATGAGATCATCGATTGTAAGTTCTTCCTCAACTGGCTCTTCCTCCTCTGTTCTGAGGCTTCTAAATACAACAAAGCCAAGCATTGCAAAGATAAGAATTGCAAGGACTATCTGAATTATGTCTGTAAGAGAAAGCCCAGAGGCTGAAGAATACTGGAACATTGGTATTTCATATGCAGAGACAGAAATGTTTTCAATTGAAATACCTGTGGTCTTGGAAACCGCATTTATAACAGTCTCAGGTACCTCCTGCTCAATCCTGTCTGAATTCTGCTCTACAAACTCATCAAAAGTAATACCCTGCTCATCCAAGGTACCATTTTCTTTTAGTTCATCCTCATTGTAAATATGGTATGTAATACAAGATACGGCAATAGAAGAATCATCGAGATTTCTTTTGCCCATTTCCTCCTCGTGCTCTGTGACAGTCTCACTAGGAAGATAATCCTTGTAGAATTCATTTGTATTATTCTCAGTAATGTTGCCATCCTCCATGACATAGGTGGTGTCATCATCATTGGTATCAGTACCAGGGACTCCACCATTACCACCGATGGAATTGCTAGAGGAGCCAGACTCAGAATCCAAGTATCCCTGGGTCATGCCCTCATCCACGTAGTAGTGATAATCTACGTATTTGTCCACATCAAAAGACATAGACAGGTTAACTCCTACCTCCACCCCGTCGTACAATTCGGTGGACTCTAAAACCTTTTTAACATCCTCTTCCATTGTGGTCTTGGCCCGCTCTCTAATGTCCTGATTAGCCGAGGCCTTGCCTGCAGTGGAAGAATCATCACCCCCGGAGAATAGCATATTTCCGTCGGTATCCATGATAACAATGTTTTTAGTATCATCATTTCCAAGTTCTGTAGCCACATATTTTGCAATAGTATTTGATGTGTCTGCAGAAATGGAATTTGTAGTCAATTGTAAAATGATTGATGCATATGCGTCCTGCTGCTGAGAAATAAGGGTGCCGTCCTCCTCTGGCAGAGAAAGGGTAACCTTTGCATCCTCAACCATAGAAAGTGTCTCTATATATTCTGCAAAATGTTCCTCTAAATAGACCTGATATTTCTTTTGTTTGTCAGCCTCGGTAGTAGAAAAACTGCCGTCAAAGACATCATCCATACCATAACCGCTGGTAGGAATCTCGTTTGACCCCAGGAGAATGTTAGCCTGGGCCATATCCTTGTCCTCTACGTAGAATGTAAATCCATCCTCGCTGGTTTCGTAGGAAATGCTCTCTCCAGTCAATAATTCCTGGACAGATGAGGCCTGCTTGCCATCAGTACATTCGATGAGTTTTACCATTGTAGGTCTGGTAATTACCACACCTAAAATAACGAAAGACACAATAACAACAGCAGCGATTGATACAATCAAAACCTGCTGTCTCCTTGTAAACTTTCTCCACCATTCCAGTATTCTATTAATTAGATTTTGAATCTGTTCCGGCATTTTTTCTCCCTTTAATTAATTAGATTTGCATCTGCATAATGATATTGTATGCTTCCAAAACCCTGTCCCTGATAGCAACAGTATATTGAAGTGCAATATTAGCCTTTTGCTCAGCCACCATAAGGTCATGAGTATTATCAGTCTCCCCTAAAGCAAAGGCCACCTCTTCCTTTTGGGCGATTTCCTGCAAGG
Source organism: Pseudobutyrivibrio sp. (assembly GCA_024684955.1). Classification (GTDB taxonomy): domain Bacteria; phylum Bacillota; class Clostridia; order Lachnospirales; family Lachnospiraceae; genus Pseudobutyrivibrio. The sequence goes on along the minus strand of JAIKWH010000018.1, from coordinate 38,759 downwards.
AATTGGTATCTTTGAGAAGAGCCATCACCGACCCCAGCATAGATGCAAAGCCGCTGTCTCCTGTGACAGGAGTTGTCTCTGCAGTAACTGGAGTGGTCCCATATAAGTCAGAAACTGAAGATATAGGTGTAATATTTGGCATAAACTAACCCTCCGATTTTAATTAATCATCAACCCTGGCCAATAGAAATGCCTGCCTGGGCCATAGACTTTATCGCATCAAAGGCTGTTGTGTTTGCCTCGTAGGATCTGCTGGCATCAATTAGGTTGGTCATCTCAGTAACTGTATTAACATTTGGATATGATACATATCCATTTTCGTCAGCATCTGGATGAGAAGGATCGTACTCCATAATAAAGTCTGTGTCATAATCTCCGGAAACCTTGGAAACTTTCACACCATTTCCTTCATAGGCTCTCTTTTGAGTGTCCTTTAATACATTCTGAAAAGACAAGCCCTTGTTTAATTCTTTTTCGGTAAAGGTAACTATCTTTCTCCTATATGGTCCCCCATCCTCTGTGCGGGTGGTGGATACATTTGCAATGTTTTCAGCGATGACATCCATACGAAAACGCTGGGCAGTCATACCTGTTGCGGCTATATCAAATCCTTGAAAAAGTCCCATAAAAGCCTCCTATCTAATGTAATGGATTAAGAAATAACTGATTTGAACCTGGCAACCTCATTGTTGATGCTGGTAGTCAGAGTCTGATATCTCAGTTGCTCTGATGCAAGTTCCACATTTTCTGTGTCCATATCTACATTATTACCATCCAGTCTGTATGAATAATTCTCATAGTCCTTGTATTCAATTCCCTCTATCTGGGTGCCATCAAGGGCTTTTACCGCCCTATCAAGAGTCTTTTCGTGGGTATTGATCAGTTCTCTTCTGAGAACACTTTCAAATTCAATATCCATCCTCTTGTAACCTGGAGTATCATTATTGGCTATGTTGTTGTTGATCAAAGTCTCTCTACGCCAAGAGATATCAGCAGTATTGTCCAATAAATTGATGTAAGAAAAGGCATCTGAACTAAGCATAATTACAATCCTCCTAGACTAACTATAATTATAAAAATATATGGCAGAAAACACAAGTGTATTTTCCATTATCTTGTATATTTCACAAAAAATACCACAACAACTTGTAGCAATTCAAAGCCACATATTTTCAGCACATATAAAAAAAGGGGACTTACCAAAGTAAATCCCTTTATCATCAACTATCCTAAATATTTACTTAATATTATTTGCCCTTTTTGATCTCAGCCAACTCATCAAATACAACATCGTTTAAAACCTTGATGTATGTACCCTTCATACCAGAAGAACGTGACTCAATAACACCAGCTGACTCAAACTTGCGGAGAGCATTAACAATAACAGATCTTGTTATACCTACTCTATCGGCAATTTTTGATGCAACCAACACCCCTTCGTTGCCATCTAATTCATCAAAGATGTGTATGATTGCTTCAAGCTCTGAGTATGAAAGAGTTGAAATAGCACTCTTAACAACCTGCAACTTGCGGTTTTCCTCAGCTGACTCCTCATTTACTGATCTCATCATCTCAAGACCAACAACTGTGGTGCCATACTCTGTTAAGATAATATCATCAATATCATACTGCTTATCATATCTGTAAACGAAAAGAGTACCAAGTCTCTCTCCTGCTATATCAATAGGAGCAATAATTGCTGAATACTGATCAACATTTGCCTTTTCAAAACCAAGGGTCTTGAGATTAACATTTTCCTTTGTTGAAAGGATTGAAAGAAGTCTTTCATTTAAAAGAGAATCGATAAATCCACCAACCTCATCTACGATAAGTTCTTTGATTTCGTTGATTTCTCCATCATGAGAAAGGCCCAGGACCTTACCCTTTTTAGAAATAACAAGAACTGAAGAATCAAGTATTTCGGTTAACACTGAGCAAATGTCATTAAAAACTACCTTGGACGAATTATTATTATGAAGAAGCTTTCCTATCTTTCTTGTCTTGTCCAATAACTGTACACTCATTTAAAAATTCCTCCTAATATAAAACAAAATGTTCAAATTATTCGATAACTATTCCCCGAAAAACCAATTAAAGAAATAATAAACAAACATTCTTTGGCGGAAATTCGCTCAAATTATAGCATCTATTTGTACAAATTGCAATAAAATTCAGAATATTCCACTTGTTGTTCTAAAACATAACATTTCACAACTAGTTTTAATTTTTGTTTACATTTTCGACAAATCTACATTCATCATTGGCACAAACCAACTTGCTACCCTTCTCCACCATATAAGTGCCGCATTTAGGGCACTTTTCTGTTGTAGGTCTTGACCAGCTAATAAAGTCGCACTCAGGATGATTTGCGCATCCAAAGAACTTTCTACCCTTTTGAGATTTTCTAATAACCACATCTCCGCCGCACTTAGGGCAAGGAACTCCAATCTTTTCCAGGAAAGGTTTGGTATTCTTGCACTCAGGGAAACCTGGGCATGCCAGGAATTTTCCATGAGGTCCAAATTTGATTACCATGTTTCTGCCACAATTGTCACAGATTACGTCAGTAACCTCATCATGAATCTCCACCTTTGCCAGTTCCTGCTCAGCTATTTCTACTGCAGACTCCAGATCTGGATAGAAGTTTTTGACAACAGATTTCCATTCTACACTTCCCTCTTCAACCCCGTCAAGCAAAGCCTCCAGGTTTGCTGTAAATTTCTCATTTACAATTGTTGGGAAGGAATCCACCATAATCTGGTTAACAACCTCACCAAGCTCTGTGACAAAGAGGTTTTTAGCCTCCTTTGTAATGTAATGTCTCTTTAAAAGAGTGGTGATGGTAGGTGAGTAGGTCGATGGTCTACCGATACCCTGCTCCTCCAAAGTCTTTACTAAAGAGGCCTCAGTAAAATGAGGCAAGGGCTGGGTAAAATGCTGCTTTTCATCAAAGGAATTAAAGATAAGTTCTGTATCCTCTGAAATGCTGGCAAGTGGATGTACCTTTGAGTCCTCCTCGTCATCAGAATCAACATAAATCATCATGAAACCATCGAATTTAATGCTGGAATCTGAAGCGGTAAATACCTGATTATTTCCCTTTATATTTACAGAGATTGTGTCATACATAGCATTTGCCATCTGGCTAGCCATAAAGCGCTTCCAAATTAATTGATAGAGCCTGTACTGGTCTCTTGTGAGACTATCCTTTACCTCTGCTGGGATAATATTTAAATCAGCAGGTCTAATTGCCTCGTGGGCATCCTGCACCTTGCCGCCATTTTTTTTAGAGGAAGCAGATGCTGCTGACAAATATTCTTGGCCATAGTTGCCATTAATAAATTCTTCTGCCGCTGCCCTAGCCTCGTCGGAAACACGGGTAGAGTCAGTACGCAAGTAAGTAATCAGACCGATAGTACCATAGCCCTTTACTGTAACACCTTCATACAACTGCTGGGCTACGCTCATGGTCTTTTGAATTGAAAAATTCAAAGCCTTTGAAGCCTCTTGCTGCATAGTAGATGTGGTAAAAGGAAGGGGAGCCTTCTTCTCTCTTGTTCCCTTTTTTACTGCAGAAACAGAGTATTTAGCCCCTTTCAGTCCTGCCATAATGGCATCCAGACTTTCCTTGTCAGATATCTCTTTCTTTCCAGAAATATCTCCATAATACTTGGCCACAATAGGTTTTTTGCCTCCCTTTGTGTCCAGCAACAAATCCAGGGTGTAATATTCCTGAGGAATAAATGATTCAATCTCATTTTCCCTGTCACAGATAATGCGGAGGGCAACAGACTGGACTCGTCCAGCGGAAAGTCCCCTTTTAACCTTTGCCCAGAGTAGTGGAGAAATCTTGTATCCCACCATTCTGTCAAGCATACGCCTAGCCTGCTGGGCATCCACTAAATCCATGTCGATTTCCCTAGGATTCTTTAATGCATTTTTAACTGCTGTCTTAGTGATTTCATTGAAAGTGATTCGATAGACCTTTTTCCCTTCCAGATTAAGGGCGTAGGTAAGATGCCAAGAAATAGCCTCTCCCTCCCGGTCGGGATCAGTTGCCAGATATATCTTGTCAGCCTTTTTTACCTCTTTACGAAGGGCAGCAAGCAGTTCACCCTTGCCCCTGATTGTAATATACTTTGGCTCGAAATCATTCTCAGGATCAAATCCCAATTGGGACTTTGGCATGTCTCTAACATGGCCCTGAGAAGCCATAACCTCATAATTGCTACCAAGGAATTTTTTGATTGTGTGAACCTTTGCAGGCGACTCAACTATAACTAAATTTTTAGCCATAAACTTTAAACTCCATTATTTTAATAAGAAACTTCTATATTTAATAGAAATCGAAACTCACTATACAACATAAATTTTTTTATTTCAAGGTTCAATTGATTTAATTCCCGTGCAATTATTACAATTCACAGTTTTTTAACCGGGTATTTGTAAGTATTTACTGTTAAATCTTTAACTTAATACAAAGTGGTTTTTGAATGCTTCAAAAAGCAGGCCCTTTCTCACCAGAGCCATGGAGTTGGTCAGGCAGTTGAGGTAATCCATCCCCGATTCACTGGCCACATTAACCAGATTTTTAGGATAGTAATCAAAGTGAGTCAAAAGCATTTTTTCCTCACTAGTCAGTGGAATTTCAATCTTTTTCTCTTCCCTTTTAATATATTTTTCTCCATACTCTCCCAAGAGTTCGTCAGCAAATTTTTCTACATTATAGATGAGTCCTGCCCCCATACTGGCCAGTTTGTTGCAGCCAAAGGACAGGGTATCGGCGATTCTACCAGGGACTACGTATATATCCTTGCCCTGGTCTAGGGCCAGGTCTGCTGTTATTAAAGACCCAGACTTTTCCCTGGCCTCCACTACAACTATTGCCGATGAAAGGGCTGATACTATCCTGTTTCTCCTGGGAAAATTCTCAGCAAGGGGATTCATCCCCATGGGGTACTCCGAAAGGACGGCTCCAGTACTTGCAATTCTTTCATATAATATATTGTTTTCAGGAGGATATACTACGTCTATTCCTGACCCTAAAACAGCCACTGTCTTGCCATCTTCCTCCAGGCATCCCATGTGGGCCGCAGTGTCAATGCCCCTGGCCATGCCACTTATTATGGTAAATCCTCTCTTGGCCAACTCAGCAGATATCTCTCCTGCCATTTTCTTGCCGTAGGCCGAGCATCTCCTGGCTCCCACAATGGAAACTGACTTTTCAAAGGATGGGATTTTACCTGTATGAAAGAGGCCATAGGCTGGGTCAGCTATTTCCCTGAGCCTGTCAGGAAATCCATTGTCCTCCACTGTGATAAAGGAAAAGGGAGACCTGGTAAATTCTCTGTAGTCCTTTTCAATATCCGCCCTCTCTCTGGCTGTCAAAAACCGCCTAATCTCCGCCTGGTTTAAAATGCCAGAGTCTGTCAGTTCCTGCTCAGTACTGTAATATACATGGTATGCATCTAAAAAGTATTCGTATAATTTGTATTTTTTGGTGTAGGGAATCTCCTGGTTTGATAAAAACCAATACTGGTAAACAATAGAATTCATCAAATGTGCTCCTCCCAGTATTTTTTAACCAATCCCCTATAGGCAAAGGCTTCCTGCAGATGGCTGATCTTGATATCTATAGACTCCTCCAGATCTGCTATAGTTCTGGCCACCTTTAATGTCTTGTAGTAGGTTCTGGCAGTAAGGTCATTTTCCTCGTACATTTCCTTCATGTACTTTTCTTCCTCTGGCCCCAAATGGCAAAACTTTTCCATAAGAGAACTTGGTATGTGAGAATTGTTGCTAAAGTCATAGTCCTTGTACCTTTCAGCCTGCAACATATGACATTTTTCAATTCTGGCCCTAATCTCCCTTGAGGATTCATTTTTCTCCTTTGAGGAAATTTGAGAATAGGACAGCTGAGGGGCGTCCACTGTTATATCTATCCTATCCAAAAGAGGCTGGCTTAGCTTGCCTATATACCTTTGTATCTGGGCTCGGGTGCAATGACACTTGTTTAAATTTGGATAATATCCGCAGTTGCAAGGATTCATTGCCGCCACCAGCATAAAGTCAGCCGGGTAGGTAAAGGACCCGTTTACCCTGGAAATGGAAACCTTTTTATCCTCCATAGGCTGCCTTAATATCTCCAGAGTAGTCTTCCTAAACTCAGTCAACTCATCCAAAAATAATACTCCTCCGTGGGCCAGAGAAATCTCTCCTGGCTTTGGGTTTTGTCCCCCACCGGTTAGTCCCTGCTCTGACACAGTGTGATGAGGACTCCTAAATGGCCTATTTTTTATGAGACCCTTTCTCTCATCAAACTTGCCGCAAACAGAGTATATTTTGGTCAGTTCCAACTGATCCTTCTTTGACATTGGAGGGAGAATGGAAGGAATGCATTTGGCCACCATGGATTTACCTGCTCCAGGTGGGCCTACCATCAGCATATTGTGCATGCCTGCTACCGCCACCTCGCAGGCCCTTCTCAGACCTGGCTGCCCATTTATCATTGAAAAATCATATAGACTTTCCTCAATATTTTCTTCTTCCACTCTTTCAGTGACTTCCTGGGCTATGTATTGGCCATAGGTCAAATATTCTATTACGTCCCTGAGATTATTCAGGCCAATAATTTCTATATTGTTGACCAGCCTAGCCTCCACCAAATTATTCTTTGGCACAATGACCTTTTTAAAACCATTTTCGCTGGCCTCCAGAGCCATAGGCAGTATGCCATTTACAGGCTGTATGCTGCCATCTAAGCTTATTTCTCCTATGACGCAAACATCCCTCAGGCTCTCCTCTGGAATGATTCCTATGGCCGAAAGAATGGCCACAGCAATAGGCAGGTCAAAACCGGACCCGGTTTTTCTAATGTTTGCTGGAGAGAGATTTACTGTGATTCGTTTCACAGGCAGGGCATAGCCCTGGTTTTTAAGAGCGGCCCTAACTCTTTCCTTGGCCTCTCTTACTTCAGACGAAAGATATCCCACCATCTCAAACAGGGGCATACCTTCAGAAATATCAGCCTCTACAGTAATTAGTTTTGCATCAATACCTAACACTGTGGCTGTATTAACAACACTATACAATTAAACTCCTTTTTGGGAAATTTATTAGATAATAATAAAAAGACAGGAAGTATATTAACACTTTCCTGTCTTTCTTGTAAAGATTAAATCATAAATAATTATTTATCTAATCATCTCGTTGAGGCCTAGTTTTTTGTAAACCTTTCTCAGGGTCTTATTTGCATAGTAAGAGGCCTTTTCAGCGTTATCCTTGATACACTTGTCGATGTAGCTCTTGTCCTGTTCAAACTCGGCATATCTTTTGTGCATAGGCTCTAGGGCGTCTGCTACTGCCTCACCAACTGCCAGTTTAAAGTCTCCATAACCCTTGCCCTCAAACTCTTTCTCAATGGCATCCATAGACTTTTCAGTAACAATACCGTAGATTTCCATCAGGTTTGAAACTCCAGGCTTGTTTTCCACGTCATAGCGGACCTGAGCCTCTGAATCTGTTACAGCCTTTTTAAACTTTCTGATGATGGTGTCCTTGTCATCCACCAGATAGATAGTAGCATTAACATTCTCGTCTGATTTAGACATCTTTTTGGTTGGCTCAGCCAATGACATGATTTTTGCACCAATCTTTGGGAAGTATCCCTCAGGAATGGTGAAAATATCACCGTAGATATTGTTCATTCTCTCGGCTATGTCTCGGCAAATCTCCAGATGCTGCTTTTGGTCTGCTCCAATAGGTACCACATCTGCCTGATACAAAAGAATATCAGCAGCCATAAGGGATGGATATGTAAACAAACCAGCGTTTATATTGTCAGCATGCTTTGCAGACTTGTCCTTAAACTGGGTCATTCTATTTAATTCTCCCATATAGGTAAAGCAGTCAAGAACCCATCCAAGCTGAGTGTGGGCAGGCACGTGAGACTGAAAATAAATGCAGTTTTTTTCTGGATCTAGTCCTGCAGCAACATACTGGGTGTAGATTCTTCTTGCAGCCTTTCTAAACTCTGCCGGATTCTGCCTAACTGTGAGAGAATGGAGGTCCATTACTCCAAAGAAGCAATCGTACTCCTCATTTAAATTAACCCAATTCTTTAAAGCTCCTATATAGTTGCCAATGGTAAGTAGGCCTGTGGCCTGCATACCTGAATATAATACTTTTTTCTCTTTTTCCATCTTTATATCCTCGCCTATTATTTTTTGTTATGTAATATTTCTCTTCTGATGTAATCGTTTGTGGATTCCTCGCCGTATTTAGCCAAATGAGTCAGCATATCCTCCAACAGGGCTGCTGTCTCTGGGTGAATTAAATAGCGTCCCTTTCCCCTGTTATAATATTCCAAGGCGCTGGAATCTGTATATTTTTCTTTTTGATAATTTTTGCAGGCTGCTACCCTATCGCAGTACATTTCCACAACATAATTGACCGGCATTTTCATGCCATCCATCTTGTGGTGCTCATCAAGACTATAATCAATCCAGTACTCAAAATGGTGCTTGTTTCTGCCCTTGTGGTGGAGCCAGGCCTTTGATACTCCAGTTTCTTTCCTCTCGATATTGTTAGGGCTAATGTCTCCCCGCCAATATTTTGCTCCCACAGAAAACTCAACCCATGAATACTTTGAAAGATCATGCAAAAGTCCCTGCTTGTATAGACCAACTGCAAAGCAGCCCTTCATTACTAAATGTCTGTGTTTAGTAATAGTTTTAAAATGTTCTATAGCTTTATTCATTTTCTATCCTGTCCAACTTTCATTCCAATCAGCACGCTGATGGATGAGCCTGGCACATTAATCGACTGTTGATTGTCGATTGCCTTTGGCTCAAAGTCAGAATTCTCATCATAATTTGCAGTGTTAAAACAAAGGCGCCATCGCTTTCCAGGGGAAAGAAGTGGCAGTGCCATATTAACCTCGTTGTAATGAAAATTATAGCAAACATAAACATCTGTATTTTCCTTTGCATAGGCTCCAGAATACAAGACACCCAAGGCCTTTTGCTCCTCTCCTATGGTCATCATCCAAGGCTCTGACCCATGGAAGGACATATCAGGCAAACCTAGGTGTTTGCTGTCATTCATGGTAAATGGCTGCTCCGGTCTCAAGCAACCATGTTCTTTTCTAAAATTAATTAATTCCTTTACAAATTTTGTAAGGATATTCTTGTTTTTACTCTTTGAAAAACAGGTGTATCCAATAGGATTATCCTGGCAATATGGGTTGTTATTTCCCATGTGGCTTGCTGCGCACTCGTCAGCAGCAACAAATAGTGGAATAGCCTGGGATAACATAATAATGGCAAAGGCATTTCTCATTTCCCTAAAACGGTTAATGTTTACAGACTTTTTGCCTGATTTGCCCTCACAGCCATAGTTGAAAGAATAATTGTTGTTATTGCCATCCCTGTTTTCCTCACCGTTGGCCAGGTTGTGCTTTTCTCCATAGGAATAGGAATCCCATAGGCAGAATCCATTTACATTGTCCATGTAATTTACAAAACCATACTTGCCATTCTGTCTCCTCATATGGTTTGCAAACTGGACCATTGATCCATTCATGTGATTTTCTAACTGACGGCCCACCTCCATAAAGGAGTCATTGTAGATGAAAATATGCTTGCCATATTCCTGGGTAATCAAGGTCTCCTCAGGGATAAACTCATAGAAAATTTTTGTGTCAGAAAGAATTGGATCTAAAACAAGCCTGTTAACTGGCCCATTTGGCCCCAGTATATGAAATCCATCAATGTGATAATACCTAACATAGTATTTTAGGCAGTCCATTATCAGGTCTGCAGATACATCTTTGGCAAAAGACATCTCCATGATCAGCTCCATGCCCTTGTCATGAATGGCAGAAACCAATTCTCTCAGGCCATTTGCTGCATTGCCTGCCCCCAAAAAATAAGATGCCTTTGGGGCAAAATAATTTGCTATGCCATAGCCCCAGTAATTAACCTTGCCAGAAGGAACTACGCTATTTTTTCTGTGGCCCTTTGACCCGATAGTCATTTTATTCTCCAGGCCAATCTCCTCAAAATCATATATAGGCATAATCTCTATGGAGGTAATGCCTAGGCTTTTAATGTATGGCAGCTTTGAAATAATGCCAGTATAATTGCCAGCCTTTTTGTCAGAAAGACCACTGCCAAATGTAAAACCTCTCATATGCAGCTTGTACATAATCATATCTCTAGGCTGGATTTTTACAGAATTATCCTCAAAATCCGGGTCTAGATCTGCTATGCCACCGTAGCATAAAAAGCCAGAGGATGCCCTATTTTTGCAATCATTATAATCGTCTCTGCCATATACCAGGCTAGCATATGGGTCCAGGCTAGTCTTGCCATCTTGGCATATTAAATAGCAAATATCATTTGGATTTAGGTCTAAAACCCGCACTGAATAAACCAGACCTATAGAAAACTCTTTTGAAAGTTGAATTTCTGAAAGCTGTTCTTTAGATTTATTATCAAATAATAATAATGAAATATTTTTAGCGGAAGGTGAGGCTGTAAAGGTGAAAACTACATCATTCTCCCCTTTGATTCTCGGACCAAATTCCTTAAAATCACCCTTTGTCACTGTCATAATAAAAAGCCCCGATTCATGAATACTATCTAAAAACCCTTAAATTAAGGGAAATGCTAGACATAATTTATCAAAAATTATAATATATTGTGATATAAGTGTCAAAAATACATGTAAGTTTTTTTGGCGGTAAATCAATCAATTTCAGCTATATAAAGGAGAACAATAATGGACGAGAATGAAGTATTCCCAATAGATAACGAAGACGATGATGTGGTGGTTACCCTCAGCCTGGATGATGGCTCAGAGGTCACCTGTGAGATCATCACTATTTTCGACCTGGGAGACCAGGATTACATTGTCCTGATTCCACTGGATAAAGACGGACAGCCTAATGCGGAGGGGGATGTATACATCTACCGTTACAATGAGGACGAAACTGGTGCCCCTTCTTTGGAAAACATCATGTCAGACGAAGAATACGAAGCTGTTGCTGCTAGATTTGATGAAATCATCGAAGAAGAAGGCACAGTGGAGGAAGAATAATTATTTAATACCAAGTTCATTTATAAATCGGGAAGGATAATTTCTTTCCCGATTTTTGTTTTCTACCCAGGATATTGTTATATCCTTTTTCGCCCGGGTCACCCCCACATAAAATAGTCTTCGCTCCCCCTCAATTTCTTCCTTGCTCTTGGCTTTTTTAGAGGGAATTATCCCCTCGTTGGCTCCTATTATATATAGTTTTTCAAACTCTAATCCCTTGGAGGAATGGAGGGTGTACAAGCCCACTTTTCCCCTCTTATCCCCCTTTTTATTTTTGTTTTCATAGTCAGTTTTGAGCCTGAGCATGGAAAGTTTTTCCAGGGCTGACTTTATGGATTTCTCATCCCTTATCACCTCCAGAAAGAAATAAAATATATCAACTAATTCTGCAAAATCCTTGCCCTGGCTGATAGACTCCTCCCTCAGGTACCTCTCATATCCCATCATCTTATAGATATAGTTTGCCGCCGCAAAAGGTGACATCTTCTTTATCAGCAAAAGATCCTGTTCCATCTCATCTAACCTATTAACAATACCTTTACTGGTCTCATAGTATCTCCGTAAACCAGCAAAAGAATAATCCTTTTTGAGAGCCTCCCTGGACACATACCTATTTGGTCTGTTAACAACCCTCAGCATCCTCTCTAGACTACCGTCATTAATGGCAATCCTAAAATAGGCCTCCATATCCATGATAATAAAGTGGGAATATACATTGGGGGACTGCTCTTTTATAAAGAGGGGTATATTCTTTTTCATCATCAGATCCACTAGGAATCTGGCGTCGCTATGGTTCCTATATAGGACAGCAATGTGATCTAAATCAATGCCTGTTGCCATATCTTTTTCTATGAGGGTGCAAACCCTATCCGCCTCCTTAATAGGGTCCTCTGTAGGCAAAAGGGCAATACTGCCCTCCTGGTTGGTGGCTTTAATATCCTTTGCAAACCTATTCTCGTTTTTATTGATTAAATTAGACGCAGCCCCCACCAGTTCTGCAGGATTCCTGTAATTAATGTCTAAAATTATCTTTTCATAATCTGGATATTCCTGGGCGAATTCCTGCATAATCCTAGGGTTTGACCCCCTAAATCCATAGATTGACTGATCGTCATCCCCCACCATAAATAGGTTTCTATTATTGCCTGCCAGCATCTTTATCAACTCAAAGGAGATGCCATTCATGTCCTGCATCTCATCCACCAGAATATAGGTAAATCTCCTTTGCCACTTTTCTAGGATATCAGGCCTTTCTATAAACAGTTTGTAGGCCTTGACTAGCATGTCATCAAAATCTATTAGTTTGTACTTTTCCTTTAATCTATTAAAAGTTAAAATGAAATCCCAGGGCCTTTCTATGGCAAAGGCGGACATATCTAGTTTTTCAGGGGAGGGATGAGCCATTACATTGGTCAAAAAGCTAGAGTAATCCCTGATAATATCCTCATCCACCCTCTCTATTTCAATCTGCCTCAGGGCCTCCTTTAATATTCTGTCCCTCTCATTGCCCATGAGAATATTGCTGGTCTTGTATCCAAATTCTCTCTGTAAAATCCCCCAAAATAAAGAATGGAACGTCCCAAAGCTGACGGAATCTCCACTTTCCATCAGTCTTTTGAAACGTTCCTTCATTTCAAGTGCTGCGGCCTTGGTAAAGGTAATTACCAAAACCTTTTCTGGGGAAACTCCTTTTTCTATAAGCCTTTTAATCCTGGCAGTAATAACTGCTGTCTTGCCAGAGCCTGGACCTGCCAACACTAGACAGGGACCATTAAAATGGTCAATTGCTTTTTCTTGACTATCGTTAAATCTCATAGTTGTAAAAAGCGGTTTTCATGTAAAGGGTATCCCCACCCTATATTTAATTTAAGATAATTTTGCTATAGCTGCATTAATTCTAGCCAGGGACTCTTCTTTTCCAAGAATTTCCATAAGCTCAGTTGCACCGCCTGGTGTCATCTGTTTACCAGAAACAGCTGTACGTACAGGCCAAAGCACATAGCCATTCTTGTATTCGTGATCTGCCGCAAATTTTGACAAAGTCTCAAACAAAGCGTCATTTGAATAGTCATCCTGTGCCTCCAGGACTGGAACCAATTCCTTTAATACACTAAGGCTTGACTCCTGGTTAGTCTTCATCTTTTTGTGGCAGTACATGCTTGAGTCATACTCAGGCACTGCATCAAAGAAATCTACGTGGTCTTTAATATCTGGGAAGATTTCAATTCTGGTCTGAACCATCTTTGCAATCTTTTTAAGGTCATAATCACCCTTGACATACTCCTTGAGATAAGGCTCTGCCATCTCATAGAATCTGTCAAAGTCCATAGCCTTCATGTATTCTCCATTCATCCACTTGAGTTTTGTGATATCAAACACAGCAGGTGACTTTGAAATACGGTGGTAATCAAAGGCTTTTACCAATTCATCCAATGAGAAAATCTCATTGTCGCTCTCTGGGCTCCATCCCAAAAGGGCAACAAAGTTTACAACTGCCTCAGTCAAAAATCCCTGCTCAATAAGATCCTCATACGAAGAATGTCCAGATCTCTTAGAAAGCTTTTGGTGTTCCTCATTTGTAATAAGTGGGCAATGAATGTATTTAGGTACCTCCCAACCAAAGGCCTCATAGAGACGGTTGTATTTAGGAGAAGAAGAAATATACTCATTTCCTCTCACAACATGGGTAATTCCCATAAGGTGGTCATCAACTACGTTTGCAAAATTGTAAGTAGGGAAACCATCAGATTTGATGAGAATCATATCGTCAAGCTCTGCATTGTCTACAGTGATATCTCCATACAATTCATCATGGAAAGTGGTTGTGCCTGTGCGAGGGTTATTCTGGCGAATAACATATGGCATGCCAGCAGCCAGTTTTGCCTCTACCTCCTCCTTTGAAAGAGAAAGACAATGCTTGTCATAGATAGAAATCTCCTTGTCACCAATGACCTGCTTGCACTCCTTGAGACGCTCATCGTCACAGAAGCAATAGTATGCCTCACCTTTTTCGATAAGTTTTTTTGCATACTCCAGATAAATTCCCTGCTCCTGTCTCTCAGACTGAACATAAGGACCTACCCCCTTGTCCTTGTCAGGGCCCTCGTCATGAACAAGACCTGTTGCAGCAAGAGTTCTGTATATGATATCAACAGCCCCCTCCACAAGTCTCTCCTGGTCAGTATCCTCTATTCTAAGGATAAAATCTCCATCCTCATGCTTAGCAACAAGGTAAGCATAAAGAGCTGTACGAAGGTTTCCAACGTGCATACGACCTGTAGGTGAAGGTGCGAATCTGGTTCTTACTTTACTCATTTATATTTCCTCTCAAAAATTTAAATACGAATTAAGGACTGCAAGTTTCGCAGTCCTTAATAATTTTATACTAATTTTCTATTTTTTCAAGCACCAAACAAGACTCACCTCAGGCCCTGCTCTCTACAGGCTAAAGGTCTCTATAAAAGCCTTGGCCCCATATTCTCTGACGCCGCTAAAATTCCTAGTTTTGCTAATTGCCCCAGACTCGCATCTTTTATTAGTGACCATTTAGCATATATTACCTGGTCGGGGCCTGGAGGGCTGGCCTTTCTCCATCCATGGCTGGCATGTCTCCTGTAGGAAAGTTTCCATCACCTCTTGGGGCAATCATTTGTCCTTGTCCCATGGTGTTTTCATTTTGTGAAGTGGTAATATCTCCCCCATTTATGATTTCACCAAAATTTTCTGTGTCAATAGGCTCCTCTGGGGCACCTGCACTTTCTAGTACAAGGGTTCCTCCATTTATGGTTATACAGCCCTCATACATTCCATTTGAATCCAGGGCATCTCCATATTCAGATTTGATGGTAATATTTCCATCGTTGATTTCTAGATAGTCACCAACATTGATTCCATCATCATAAGTTTGTATGTCAATGGTTCCCCCATTGATGTACATATCCCCCTTGGCCTTCAAACCTTCATCATCACTTGAGCCGGTAATTGTACCAGCATTTACTACCATAAGGGATTCACTTTCAATCATGTCTGATGCTGCGCTGATATTAATAGTGCCACCATCAATGCTTACAATATCGTTGGCATGTATTCCATCACTGCCAGATGTCGAAATGCTAATATCTCCTGATTCAATATATAAAGAGTCATCTGAGCAAATTCCATGCTTGTAGTTGCCTGTAATATTGAGGCTGCCATTGCCTACGAATACCAGATCATCCTCAGCGGAAATAACTGCCTTTCCTATATCCTCTCCTGATGAATCTGTAGCATATGTGCTTCCATCAGAAAGGCTATTATTTGTATTATCAGCCAATTCTACATAGATACTATTAGAATTCTTGCCGTAGATTACGGGGCCATCGTCATTTGATAAATCAACACCATTTAAAGTTAGTTTTACATCATCCTCTGTATCTACGATTATTTGGCAGTCATCACAGCTGCCACTGATATTGTAGGCCCCAGGAGATGTAATAGTTATTACTGTGCCCTCTACATCTACCCCGCTGCCATCCACATTTACCTCATCACCATCAATTGTGACAGTAGCCATATCCTTCCAATCTGTAATCTCTTCTAGGGCTTGATATTCAATATCTTCCACATCTGCACTTGCTGATTTTTCAAAACCTTTTCCAGTGAAATTGGTCTTTTCTTCCCCAAGGTCCTTTTGGGCATCAACACTATTATCTTTTACATTACCACAGGCAAACATTGATATAGAAAGAATCAAAGTCATGGTACTCAAAAACATTTGCCTTCTCATAATTACAACTCCTCTGCCTCATTAATATCACACCTGCCGCAGTAAACAGTCAGATTTCCATTTCGCATTCTTATATCATCTAAAAAATCTTTTTCCCTAATAGAATCCTTTAAAGAAACCCTATAGTCTATTTCATACATGCTACCCATGTTTGCAGTTTTTACAGATATCAGTTTTACTGTATTTGTATACTTGTCAAATAAGTCATCAAAAATATCTGAGTAATCCAGATTTTCTGGAATTGTGATTCTTAAATCCTTTTCCTCACCCTTCTTTGCTCCATAATTCACAGCTGATAATACAAAGTGAATCAAACAAACTATAAGGGTAAGTGATAGGGCAAACAATGGCTGGCCCACAGCGCAGACGATGCCAACTGTCATGGTCAAAAATATAAAACCAATATCTCGTGAGCTGCCCTGGAGAGACCTAAACCTGATTAGGGAGAAGGCTCCAAGGACAGCTATGGAGGTACCAAAATTTCCATTTACAGAAATTAAAACTACGCATACTAGAATAGGCAGTATAACCAGGGTCCTGGCAAAATTCTTTGATACTTTACCAGTCTTTAAATAGGTAAATGAAATAAAAAGTCCTAATAGACCAGCCACCAAAGAGTAGGCCAAGGCGGTGTAAACATTAATTGTCTCCCCACTTGATGTGGTAAGCA
Organism: Pseudobutyrivibrio sp.; assembly: GCA_024684955.1. GTDB lineage: Bacteria > Bacillota > Clostridia > Lachnospirales > Lachnospiraceae > Pseudobutyrivibrio. The sequence continues at coordinate 22,224 of JAIKWH010000018.1, read as the reverse complement.
AACTTAAAATATTATCCATAATGATATCTCCTTATTTATTAAACAACTTCTTTCAAATCTCTTTTATAAAAATTTCCGTATTTAGAAAATGAGCACTGATATATTTGGTATTTTGATAGAAGTTTTACAAACCATATTGGCAGGGCATCTCCTATCTTTACCTCCATCAGTCTCTGTCCCTTTTCAAGGAGATATTCATTTTCATCATCCTTGTGTAAAGTCAGGTCATGGCACCTGCTCCTGATATTTGTATCAAAAGTTACCCTAAACATTTCATCATCTGGCTTAAACCAGGCTATTCTGTCATATGCTATATATCTTTTAGGTTCAAGTTCATATCTGCTAAAAAAATATTCAATCTCTTTAAAAATCTGATTAGGATTATTGGGCATTATGCCATGGATCAAAAATCTTTCAGCCTCCTCCATAGGCAGCGCCACCCTTCTTTTATTAACAAGACCCTTGTATTTCTTTTTTATTTCTAAGAAACAAATCGAATCATATTCAGGCTTGCCATAGCACCTTACCCTAAACTTTTCTTTATATTTAGGTTTCTCAATAGAAGTTCTAATCAGTTCATTGGTATTTGTGTCATAATAAATATTCCTGATAGTGTGAAGCCCATATTTATCTACTTCCATATAGTTTGCTAATTCTTCCGTGAATTTAAAATATGTAGCTTCATCCATCAAATACTTGTATTCTATTCTATTAAAGGTATTTTGAAGGTCTGCCATATGGTCTAACTCCTTTCGCATATCTGATGATTAAAATTTAAATCCCCTAAGTGAAGACTTGGTGATGATTTTGAAAGGGCTGGTAGAATTTTCTGAAAATTTGAGGAGAATTGTTTTTGAAGAAATCAGTATAAATAAGTGAAAAAAAAGAAGTGAAGCACATGCTTCACTTCCTGTAATAAACATTATTTTAAAGGTCCATTGCATCCTTTATCTTGTCTGCAAAGCCCTTCTTTCTCTTTTCAGCCTTTACCGCCTTAGGCCCGCCAACAGTAGTATTACCAGTAAGAGCGTCATAAGCCCTAAGAGCCTCCTTTGCCTCATTTGAAAGATTGGTAGGTACCTGAACAATCAGGGTCACATAATGGTCTCCCCTCATATTCTTGTTTCTAAGAGATGGAATACCCTTGCCCTTGAGTCTAATCTGAGTGTCTGTCTGTGTGCCAGGCTTGACCTCATATGATACCTTGCCATCCAGAGTATCAATAATAGCCTCTCCACCTAACACTGCCTGAGCATATGAAATAGGTGCAGATGAGAATATATCATAATCCCTACGCTGGAAAATAGGATGGGCTGCGATTACAACCTCAACCAGCAGGTCTCCTCTCTCGCCACCATTAATTCCTGGCTCACCCTTTCCACTGATACGAACGCTCTGTCCATTGTCAATACCAGCAGGTATAGAAACAGAAATCTTTCTCTTTCTAGCAACATATCCACTACCATTACAATCTGGACATGGGCTTTCTACAACCTGTCCGCTACCCTTACAATCAGGACATGTTGTAACATTTTGAACAACTCCAAATAGAGACTGCTGCTGAACCATAACACGGCCTCTACCGCCACACTTAGGGCAAGTCTTCTTGCTAGTGCCTGCCTTTGCGCCAGTACCATGACAAGATGCGCATTCGTCCTTTAATGTAATCTCTAATTGTTTCTCGCAACCAAATGCAGCCTCTTCAAATGTAATATGAACTCTGGCTCTAAGGTTTGATCCCCTACGTGGGCCATTTGAAGAACGTCCACCGCCTCCAAAGAATGATCCAAAAATATCGCCAAAAATGTCTCCAAAATCCATGCCAGAGAAATCAAATCCACCGGCTCCGCCGCCACCATTTTCAAAGGCAGCATGGCCAAACTGGTCGTATTGTCTTCTCTTGTCAGGATCAGATAAAACCCCGTAGGCTTCTGTAGCCTCTTTAAATTTTGCCTCTGCTTCCTTATCCCCTGGATTCATATCTGGGTGATACTTTTTTGCCAGTTTTCTGTATGCACTTTTCAGCTCAGAATCTGAGGCTGTTTTAGAGACCCCAAGGACCTCATAATAATCGCGTTTATCTGCCATAATCAAATCCTTACTATACTGCAAAATCCAAAAGTACTCGCATAACGGGCACAAGTCTATGATCTTAAACTTTGTTTAAGACATAGACCTTGTATCCCAGCAATTTACTTTATTGCCTTACAGTTATTAAAATTAAACTTCTTTAAAATCAGCGTCTACTACGTCGTCATTTCCGCTTGTGGACTGTCCACCCATGTCTGGGCCTGCACCTGTAAATCCTGACATATCAGGACCTGCGCCCTGAGCACCAGCTGCACCCTGAGCCTGCTCATACATCTTTGCAAATACCTTTTGAGCAGAGTTTGTAAGTTTCTCCTGAGCTGCCTTCAGTTCTCCGATCTGAGAATCATTCATCTCCTCTGGAGTAGCATACTGCTCAAGAAGCTTTTGAGCTGCCTCAATATCAGCCTCAACTGCTGACTTGTCAGCTGCATCAATCTTGTCACCTACCTCATCAAGAGCCTTCTTTGTCTGGAATACAAAACTCTCCAGGTCGTTTCTAGTATCAACAGCCTCTTTTCTCTTCTTGTCCTGAGCCTCATACTCAGCAGCTTCCTTAACTGCCTTGTCGATGTCCTCATCAGACATGTTAGAACCAGCTGTGATTGTAATATGCTGCTCCTTACCTGTGCCAAGATCCTTAGCAGATACGTTTACGATACCGTTGGCATCAATATCAAATGTAACCTCAATCTGTGGAACACCTCTCATTGCTGGTGGGATTCCATCCAGTCTAAACTGTCCAAGGGACTTGTTGTCCTTTGCAAACTGTCTCTCACCCTGTACAACATTGATATCAACTGCTGTCTGGTTATCAGCTGCTGTAGAGAATACCTGGCTCTTCTTTGTAGGAATAGTTGTATTTCTCTCAATAAGTCTTGTAGCAACACCACCCATTGTCTCAATTGAAAGAGAAAGTGGAGTAACATCAAGAAGAAGGATATCGCCAGCACCCTCATCTCCAGCCAACTTACCACCCTGGATAGAAGCACCGATGGCTACGCACTCGTCTGGGTTAAGAGTCTTGCTTGGCTCGTGTCCTGTCAGAGCCTTTACCTTATCCTGAACTGCTGGGATTCTTGTAGAACCACCAACAAGAAGTACCTTTGAAAGGTCTGATGCATTAAGTCCAGCATCTTTAAGTGCCTGGTTAACAGGGCCTGCTGTTGCTTCAACAAGGTCGTGTGTCAACTCATCAAATTTAGCACGTGTAAGATTCATATCAAAGTGCTTTGGACCCTCAGCTGTTGCTGTGATGAATGGCAGATTGATATTTGTTGTAGAAGCTGAAGAAAGTTCTTTCTTAGCCTTTTCAGCTGCTTCCTTAAGTCTCTGCAGAGCCATCTTGTCTGTTGAAAGATCTACGCCCTCTGCTGCCTTAAACTCTGCAAGCATGTAATCTGTAATCTTTTGGTCGAAGTCATCTCCACCCAGTCTGTTGTTACCAGCTGTAGAAAGAACTTCGATAACCCCATCACCAATCTCGATGATAGAAACATCGAATGTACCACCACCAAGGTCATATACCATAATCTTTTGCTCGTTTTCATTGTCAAGACCGTAGGCAAGAGCTGCTGCTGTAGGCTCGTTGATAATACGTTTTACATCAAGACCAGCGATCTTACCAGCATCCTTTGTTGCCTGACGCTGAGCATCATTAAAGTATGCAGGAACTGTGATAACAGCCTCTGTAACCTTTTCTCCAAGATAGTTTTCAGCATCTGCCTTAAGCTTTTGAAGAATCATTGCTGAAATCTGCTGTGGGCTGTACTTCTTGTCCTCGATGATACGGCCATTGTCTGTACCCATATCTCTCTTGATAGAAGCGATTGTCTTTTCAGCATTTGTAACTGCCTGACGCTTTGCTGGCTCACCAACTAATCTCTCACCATTTTTTGTGAATGCAACGATTGAAGGTGTTGTTCTAGCACCCTCTGTATTTGCGATAACGGTAGGCTTGCCACCTTCCATAACAGCAACACAACTGTTAGTTGTACCTAAATCAATACCAATTATTTTTCCCATGATTATTTCCTCCTTTGGGACATATTCTTAATTTGCAACTTTTACCATTGAATGACGAACTACTGAATCATTGTACATGTAGCCCTTTTGGAATTCCTCAACCACAATATTCTCACCTACATTTTCATCTTCAACATGCATTACTGCATTGTGGAAATCTGGATTGAATTCCTGTCCAACAGCCTCAATAGGCTTTACACCAGCCTCAGCCAAACTGGCCTGCAGCTGCTTATATATCATGAGCATTCCATCAGCAAACGGATCTGCTCCCTCCTCAACAGTTGCCAGACCTCTTTCAAAGTTGTCTACAACTGGAAGAATCTTTTCAACGATGCTCTTTGCACCTGTGGCGAACATCTGAGATTTTTCATTTTCTGTACGGCGACGGAAATTTTCAAATTCAGCCATCTGACGCATAACCCTGTCTGTAAGCTGCTCAATCATTTCGTCCTTTTTGTCTTTTTTCTTTTCCTTTTTCTTGAAGGCTTTTTTTGAATCCTTGCCCTCTTCATCAGCATTTGAAGAATCAGTGCTTTCTACCTTTTCCTCTTTTGCCTCCTCATTATCTAGGGCTTCCTCTGCCTTTGCGTTTTCTACTGCTTCTTTGACTGCTTCCTCAGTAGAAAAGTCTTCCTTTTTTTCTTCTGCCACTAAATCATCTCCTTAATTACTATCTTTTATTTCTTTGCCCTCAGACTTTTTAAGCAGCTTATCTAACTGCCCCTTTAGGCTCTTTATATTATCAACAACGTTCTCGTAATCCATTCTCTTTGGACCAACGATTCCGATTGTACCTTTCACTCCATCGCCTAACTCATAGGTGGCTGTAACTACGGAGCAATCTTTCATAGTGTCTATAGGAGTTTCCTCTCCGATGTAGACCTGGATGCCATCAATATCTTTTGTCTCAGAATCTGACAAAAACTCAACCAAATCCTCTTTGTCCTCAAAGGTGGTCAACAACTCTGATGCTCTCCTTGAATCAGAAAGCTCAGGGTATTTGAAGATATTGGTGGTGCCTGAGGTGTATACCTGCAGGTCCTCGCCCTCCTTGATTGAATCAGCAACAGTATTGAGAACCTGCTCTATGATTTCATCATGAATACCAGCCTGCTCCTTTAGTTTGGTAATCACCGCCAAATTAATTTGGTCAATGGCCAGACCATTAAGGTTTGTATTAAGGAGCATGTTGAGTTTTAACATGGTCTCATTATCAAGGGGCTTGTCTATTTCAATCATCCTGTTTTTAACCATGTTGCCATCTAAGACTGCAACTGAAAGCAGGTGATTTTCATCAACAGCAGACAGCTGGATGAATTTAACCCTTTTGCCAACAATGGATGGAGCTGAAATAACTGTGGCGTACTGGGTGTTTGTAGCCAAAACCTTTGCCACATTTTGGAGAAGGCTCTCCATCTTTTCAGTCTTTTCAAGCATCCAATTTTTCATATCTGCCACTTCCTGATCCTTGGAAGCAATCAGATTGTTGACATAGAATCTGTAGCCCTTGTCTGAAGGAATACGTCCTGCAGAAGTGTGGGGCTGAACTATATATCCCAAATCCTCCAAATCAGACATCTCATTGCGGATGGTGGCTGAGGAAAGATTAAGGTCTGTATATTTGGAAATCGTACGGCTACCAACAGGTTCGCCGGTCTCAAGATAATTCTTGATAACTGCATTTAATATTTTGATTTTACGCTCATCAAGTTCAATATCTGCCATACAACCTCCTTTTTTCCTGTGTTAGCACTCATTCGATTTGAGTGCTAATCATTTACTGAACTTAATGTACTCCTCCCCAACTTCTTTGTCAACAGACTTTAGATTATTTTTATATTTTCTTAAGGTTTCATATGTTATTATTATTGATAGAATTTTTATGAGGTGAACTAATGGATCAAAGTAAAATCAGAAATTTTTGTATTGTAGCTCATATCGATCACGGCAAGTCTACTCTTGCAGATCGTATTATACAGATGACCGGCACCCTTACAGACCGTGAGATGCAGGCCCAGGTCCTTGACAATATGGACCTGGAAAGGGAACGAGGAATAACAATCAAATCCCAGGCTGTCAGAGTAATCTACAAGGCCGACGATGGAAATGAGTATATTTTTAATCTTATAGATACACCGGGACATGTAGACTTTAATTATGAGGTTTCCCGCTCTCTTGCCGCCTGCGACGGAGCCATCCTTGTAGTTGATGCAGCCCAGGGCATCGAGGCCCAGACCCTGGCCAATGTATATCTTGCCCTAGACCATGACCTGGATGTTATCCCTGTTATTAATAAAGTAGATCTACCTAGCGCAGACCCAGACCGTGTCATAGAAGAAATCGAGGATGTCATTGGTCTGGAGGCTGTTGATGCTCCACAGATTTCTGCAAAGACCGGTCTCAATGTACATGATGTATTAGAGGCAATAGTAAATAAACTTCCTGCTCCTGCAGGAGACCCAAAGGCCCCTCTACAGGCCCTTATTTTCGACTCCCTCTATGATTCATACAGAGGAGTTATAGTTTTCTGCCGTATTAAAGAGGGTACCCTAAAGGCAGGAGACCAGGTAAAGATGATGGCCACCGGCGCCAGCTTTGATGTTGTGGAGGTAGGTTATTTTGGCGCGGGACAGTTTATCCCATGTGATGAGTTGCCTGCTGGTATGGTTGGATACATGACAGCCTCTATCAAAAATGTTAGGGACACCCGTGTGGGCGACACCATTACCCACGCCAATAATCCAGCAAAAGAGCCACTGCCTGGTTATAAAAAGGTTAATCCAATGGTTTACTGTGGTGTGTATCCTGCTGATGGAGCCAAATACCCAGACCTGAGGGACGCCCTAGAAAAACTACAGTTAAATGATGCCGCCCTTCAATTCGAGCCAGAGACCTCCATAGCCTTGGGCTTTGGATTCAGATGTGGTTTCCTTGGACTCCTACACCTGGAGATTATCCAGGAACGACTAGAGAGGGAATACAACCTTGATTTGGTTACCACTGCCCCATCTGTTGTCTACAGAGTCCACAAGACAGACGGCACAATGCTAGAGTTGACCAACCCTAGCAACTTGCCAGACCCTTCCGAGATTGATTACATGGAGGAGCCTATTGTAGAGGCCGAGATTATGGTTACCTCAGAATTCATTGGAGCCATTATGGACCTTTGCCAGGAGCGTCGCGGTCAGTATATTTCTATGGAGTATATGGAGGAGACCCGTGCTTTAATCAAGTACACGCTCCCTCTTAATGAGATTATTTATGACTTCTTTGACGCCCTCAAATCTAGGTCAAGAGGTTACGCATCCTTCGATTATGAGATGAAAGGTTACATGAAATCATCCCTTGTCAAATTGGACATCCTTATTAATAGGGAAGAGGTTGATGCCCTATCATTTATCGTATTTGAAGGCACCGCCTACGAACGTGGACGCAAGATGTGCGAGAAATTAAAAGAAGAAATTCCAAGACACTTGTTTGAAATCCCTATTCAGGCTGCCATTGGCTCAAAGGTAATCGCCCGAGAGACAGTCAAGGCCATGAGAAAAGACGTACTAGCCAAGTGTTACGGTGGCGATATCACCCGTAAGAAAAAACTTTTGGAGAAACAAAAAGAAGGTAAAAAGAGAATGCGCCAGGTTGGCAATGTAGAAATACCACAATCAGCCTTCATGAGCGTTCTCAAATTGGATGAGGATTAATATGTCTGGCATAGAGTTATATATTCATATACCCTTTTGCGTTAAAAAATGTTTATATTGTGACTTTCTTTCAGGAGTCTTTGATGAAAAAATGCAGCGACGTTATGTTGCTGCATTATGTAATGAAATATCTTTTGTAGGAAAAAAACATAGGGGCCAAAATGTTATTTCTATATATATAGGAGGAGGCACCCCATCTTGGTTGTCTGAGGATCTAATGGATGCAATCATGACATCTGTCAAAGAATCCTTTAGTCTGGATCCTCTAGCAGAAATCTCTGTGGAGTGTAATCCTGGCACCCTCTCCTCTGAAAAACTTAACCTTTATCGGTCCATAGGCATAAACCGTCTATCAATCGGCCTTCAATCTGCCAATGATGATGAATTAAAGGAACTGGGTAGGATACACAACTACAACAGGTTTTTGCACACCTACGACCTGGTGAGAAAGGCTGGCTTTGACAATGTAAATATAGATATTATGACTGGTCTGCCCCATCAGACAATTGAAAAGTTGGACCACACCCTAAAATCTATTACAATGCTGCGGCCTGAGCATATTTCCGCCTATTCTCTCATTATTGAAAAAGGTACACCTTTCTACGAGAAATACAGGTTTGATGCGGTAAAACAGGAGGCTGGTATGCCTACAGAGGTCCTGCCTACAGACGAGGAGTCCTACCGCCTATACAAATACACCATGGAATTCCTTGAGTCTAAAGGCTTTAAACGCTATGAAATTTCCAATTATGCAAGGCCTGGCAAGGAATGCAGACATAACATAGGCTACTGGGATAGGGTTCCCTACCTGGGTCTTGGCCTAGGATCCGCCGGCCTTTACGATAATAAAAGGACATCCAACACAAGGGATATATACAAATACATTGAGATATCTGAAGAAATTGCAAAGGGAAATCTGCCAGAATCAGAACTGTCCTCTCCTTACTACGAATCCGAGGAAGCCCTTTCAAGAAATGACGCCATGTCAGAATTTATGTTTTTAGGGCTGAGAAAGATTGCCGGAATCAGGCGTAGCGATTTTGTCCAGATGTTTGGAATTGATATAGAGGCTATATACGGACCAGTTATTACTGCCCTCCGTAATCAGGGGCTAATGGACGCTGCAGAGGGTCGTCTCTTTTTGACCGACCTGGGCATCGACGTGAGTAACCAAGTCCTGGCTCAATTCTTATTAGACTAAAAAAACTCCAAGGTTGACGGGACCTTGGAGTTTTATTATTTAATATAAAAATTAAGCAAGTGTGTTTACAAGCTTTGTAAGACGAGATACCTTACGGCTAACAGTGTTATCATGATAAACACCCTTTGAACCAGCCATCTCGATTACTTTAATAGCAGCCTTGAGCTCTGACTCAGCAACAGCCTTGTCGCCGTTTGCAACAGCAGCCTCAACACGCTTAACCATTGTCTTAACCTCTGATCTGATAGCCTTGTTGCGCTCTGTTCTAACAGCTGCTACCTGAACACGCTTCTTAGCAGACTTAATATTTGCCATGTGTTGCTACACCTCCAAATTGTATAATAATAATAATTTACAAAATCCATACGTTGTAGCCGGACACGGACAGTTCAACGCATACTCAAATATAATAATAATCAAATCCCCCTTTGTCAAGGGTTATTGAGAAATATTGCCAGCATATTTCATAATAATCAGTTCTACAGCCAGATTGTCATCCAAAAGGCCATTTTTGGTCTTCTCCTCCAGGTCTGCAGCATCCTCTAATAGGTCTTGAATCTCCTTGTTGGAAAAATTCTTTGCCAGCTGCATAGTCCTTTTTACTGCAAAATCAGGCATGCCTACCTTTCTTGCTATGTTGCCTGGATTATCCCCATAGTTGGCGCATTCCTTTACTATTTTCATCTGGCGGAACTGCCTTACTATCATGGTGAGAATATACATAGGTGGCTCTTTGGCAAACAACATGTCATTGTACAAATCCATGGTATGATTTAAATCCTTTGCACTAATGGCATTTATCATGTCAAAAATCTTGGTCTCTACCTGGGCCACACAGACTTCTCGCACGTCCTCTGCAGTGATTTGCTTTCTATCTCCTACATATGAGATGAGTTTTTCCAACTCGTGGTCCATATTATCCATAGACTCGTGGCACATCATCAAAAATAAGGACCAGGCATCTCTTTTGATCTGGACACCCTCATCCTTTAGTTTTGCCCCCACCCATGTGGCCAAAACATGCTCATCCGGCATTTTCATCTCTATATCTCTGCCACATTCCTTGGCAGCCTTGTATAGTTTGCCTCTTTTATCAGCACTTTCTTCCACAAAAATAAAGATGGTGGACTCAGGGATATTGGACAAATAATCGCCCATATCCTCTGGCATTTTCTTGCCAAAACCTGTGTCCTCCATGAGGATAATCCTGTGTTCTGCCAGAAAAGGCATGGTCTCAGCCTCATCAATAATGCCTGCTATGTTAAGACCTGTGCCGGTATACTTGGAGAAATTCATAGTATCCCCATCATTTACCAGAGCCTTTATCAATTTGTTTTTATACTGCAATTTGAGATATGCCTCTGTGCCATACAATAAATACAGATTTTTGTACTGGCCAGATTTTATATCATCATCAATTCTTTTCATTAATTATTCAGCCTTTATAGGTGTCTTTTATTAAAGGTATTTCTCTTGCGAATGGCTTCTAGTTGCTTTTGGGCAACATATTTTTGCAAAAACTCCTCATGCTGCTTTGACAGAGCACATCCAGAAACCACTCCCCCATTGTCGTCCTTGATTTGGTTTACTACCTTGCCAGCCAGTTTTGTAACAAATTGATCCTTGTTATTTTCCCCTGCCTCGGTCAGTTCGATAATAAAAGGCTTTGTAATATCAATCTTTGAGCCCCCATTTTCGTATAAACCAATACCACAATAGGAAAGGTCCCTAACCATTACGGTAAATTCATTACCATCCTGATTCAGTTTCATCCATCTGTGGATTCCAACCCTGACTCCTCGTCTCCTGTTGTACCTGCTACCTTCTAATCTCGAGCAAGTAACCAGCTGCACCACCTTGCCAGTGGCAAAAGTGTATTTTTTTAGATTTACATGCTCAAATCTAAAAACGCCCTTTTCGCACACAACAACTAAATCCAAGTTGGCATCGTGATCCTCAAAGGAAATCAGCAACCCCTTATCCGGTCCCTTAGAATGCATGGTCTCAATAGGAATGACCCTATCCCCATATCTCAAGGTCAATTCATCAGACTCCTCTTTGGTCAGCTCTGCGTAAACAGCAGGCAGTTCTACCTTCTTTTGATCCATTGAAGCAGCGATAGAAAGAGAAGCCTCCCTGTCAATGTCAGTGAATTTAATTGTCTTTACGTCATTTTTTGAATCAGTCATTTTCTTAATTTAATAGATTAAAATCAGGTATAAAACTTTCCTTGGCCACCCTCCTGTCCTGGATAAAAGCATTTTCTATGCCTATATCAAGTCCATAGTCAACTAAGCTGTTATACTCTCGCTTGGTGACCCGTCTATTAAGTTCTGGAAACTCTGACCCAATATGCTCCATTGGAGTATATTGGCTCATCATACTGATATAAATCTTTCCCCCATATGTATTATATAAATATTCTAGAATCATCTTAGCATCATTTACATGCCCTGGCAAAAGTAATTGTCGAACTATGACACCTTTTTTTATAAAACCCCTATCATCGAATTCTAATTCAGGGCATTGCCTTACCATTTCATCAATGGCTGCCCTTGCCACTTCCGGATAATCCTTGGCCTTTGAATACTTAAAAGCCAAGTCAGGATCATAGTATTTAAAGTCAGGCAGATATACATCTACAATCCCCTCCAGCATTTTTAGAGACTCCACAGTCTCATATCCTGAGCTATTAAAAACAATAGGAATATTAAGTCCCAAATCATCTCTTCCTATCTTTACCGCCTCTACAATGGCTGGAATATAGTGGGTGCCGGTGACCAGGTTAATATTGTTTGCACCTTGATTCTGCAGGTCAATAAATATCTTTGCCAGCTCTTGGACCGTAAATTCCTTGCCCACTTTCCCATGGCTTATCTCTTCATTCTGACAATATACACAGTGGAGCGGGCATCCACTAAAGAACACCGCTCCACTTCCTTCTTTACCGGAAATGCATGGCTCCTCCCAATAGTGCAAGGCAGCCCTGGCAATTTTTATCCGCCAGGATACCTGGCATATGCCAAGTTTTTCATTTCTGTCTACATTGCAATTTCTAGGACATAAACTGCATTCATTTCCAATACTATTCATATTAATTAATCTACAGCATTTGCCTTTGTCTTAATGTCGTTAACAATCAGATCAAGGAACTCATCAAAGGATACTGTAGTAGTAGCCTGCTTGCCGTGGAGTCTGTATGATACAGTGCCTTCTGACTCCTCGTTCTTACCTAATACAACCAGGTATGGAACCTTCTGAATCTGAGCCTCACGCATCTTGTAGCCCAACTTTTCAGAACGTGTATCAAACTCTACACGGACATCCCTGTCATTTAATGCATCAACCAGCTTTTGAGAATATGCATTTAGGTCATCATCATCATTCTTTACAGGCAAAACCTTTACCTGGGTAGGAGCAAGCCATGTAGGCAGATTTCCCTTTGTCTCCTCCAGAATGTAAGCCATAAATCTATCCAGCGAACCAAGGATGGCTCTGTGAATAACAACAGGTGTCTTCTTAGATGAATCTGCATCTGTGTATGTAAGTTCAAACTTTGCAGGAAGGCAGAAATCCAACTGGCAAGTAGAAAGTGTAATCTCATTACCAATAGCTGGCTTAACATTAACATCAAGCTTTGGTCCGTAGAATGCAGCCTCACCAATCTCCTCTGTAAACTCAATACCAATCTCAGTAAGTGTCTCACGAAGAGCCTGCTCAGCTGTGTTCCACATAGCATCATCCTGATGATACTTCTTAGTATCAGCTGGATCTCTAAGTGAAAGAACGCATCTATAATCTGTGATACCGAAATCCTCATATGTGCTGAAGATAAGATCACATACACTCTTAACCTCAGACTTAATCTGATCCTGTGTACAGAAGATATGTGAATCGTTCTGGCAGAAATGACGACCTCTTTCAATACCCTTAAGTGTTCCTGAAGACTCGAAACGGAAATCGTGAGCGATTTCAGCTATACGAATAGGAAGCTCCTTGTAAGAATGTGGTCTGTTTGCAAATATTCTCATGTGGTGTGGGCAGTTCATAGGACGAAGAACGAAATTCTCTCCCTCAACTTCCATAGCTGGGAACATATTCTCCTTGTAGTGATCCCAGTGACCAGATGTCTGGTAAAGCTGAACTGTACCAACACAAGGTGTCATTACATGTAAGTAACCAAGCTTGCGCTCCTTGTTACGGATGTAGTTCTCAAGCTCTGTCCAAATTGTATAACCATTAGGAAGGTACATTGGAAGTCCACGACCAATTAAGTCATCAGCCATGAAAAGCTGCATATCCTTACCAATCTTACGATGGTCGCGCTCCTTAGCCTCCTCAAGAAGTGCAAGATGCTCATCAAGCTGCTCCTGTGTTGGGAAACAAACGCCGTATACACGGTTAAGAACCTGATTCTCAGCATCACCCTTCCAGTATGCACCAGAGTGCTTAATAAGCTTAAAGTAGCGGCAAAGCTTAACATTGTCTACGTGTGGTCCACGGCAAAGATCTGTGAAATCGCCCTGATCGTAGCAAGAAATAGTCTGAGTATCCTCATCCATGTTGTTGATAAGGTCTACCTTATATGGATCGTCCTTAAACATCTCAAGTGCTTCAGCCTTTGAAATCTCACGACGATAAATCTTGCAGCCAGACTTTGCTACCTTCTTCATTTCCTTTTCGATTTTAGCAATGTCTTCATCTGTAAGCATAACATCGCCAAGATCCATATCGTAATAGAAGCCTTCCTCTACAACTGGACCAACCCAAAACTTAGCGTTTGGATAAAGATGCTTTACAGCCTGTGCCATCATGTGTGCACATGAGTGATTGAGAGTGTTTAATGACTCATCTTCTTTGAAATTAACCATGATTTTCTCCTTTTTCTAATGAATGAATTTAAGTAACTACTTGTACTAAGGGTGCAAAATAAAAAAACCCTAGGAAAAGCTATTTCTAGCTTTCCTAAGGGTACAAAATTCAAAAGTCGTGAAATTTTGCACGGTTCCACCTTAGTGTTTCACTCATTTTGTCTTTAACGGAACTACCCGGAGACGCTTCGGAATTAACCTTCTACGTTCAGCTCGAGAATGGTGTTCATATAAGCCTCCACTAGACGCTTCCAGCCTAGGCGTCCTCTCTCTTAGCTTTAGCAAATACTACTGTTTCTGTCATCGCTTTTACGAGGTCTATCCTACCACAAATCATAGGATTAAACAAGCATCTCGTAGCTTAATGCATGTAATTAAATCTGTTCAAAATTAACATGATCCTCTACAAAATGCTTTGTTGTAGCACCTTTGTCGGAATCACTGCAGCATGGATCTTCTGCCTTTTTTGTAACCTTCTTATCTGCTGATCTATCAACAGGTGTGTTGTTTCCAAAGCCAAGCATCTCAGTCTTAAATGTAAGATCAGAAGCTGCCTGTGCAAGGTCTGTAGGAACAACAATCTTTGTAGCACGTCCATCGCCCATCTTCTCAAGTGCTTCAAGCTTCTTGATAAGAAGAACACGCTCATCAATATTAGCTTCCTTAAGCATTTCAATACCGCGAGCCTCTGCCTCGTAAACAAGGCGAATAGATTCTGCCTCACCAGTTGCTCTTGCAATAGCAGCATCTCTTTCAGCCTCTGCCTTGAGAACTAACGCCTGCTTATCACCTTCTGCTCTTGTGATAGATGCCTGCTTGTGACCTTCAGCCTCAAGAAGAGTCTCACGACGATCACGCTCTGCCTTCATCTGCTTTTCCATTGAACGCTGAATTTCTTCAGGTGGGATGATATTCTTAAGCTCAACACGACCTACCTTAATACCCCATGGGTCAGTAGCCTCATCAAGAATTCCCTGCATTCTAGCATTGATGTTATCACGTGACGTAAGTGTCTGGTCTAATTCAAGCTCACCAACAAGGTTACGTAAGGTTGTAGCTGTAAGATTTTCAAGAGCAAGGATTGGGCGCTCAGCACCATAAGCGTAAAGCTTTGGATCCTGAACCTTGAAATAAACTACAGTATCGATTTTCATGATAACGTTATCCTTTGTGATAACATCCTGTGGTGGAAAATCTGCAACCTGCTCCTTTAAAGAAACCTTCTTTGAAACCTTGTCGATAAATGGAATGATTACATGAAAACCTGGGCCAAGTGTATCATTGTATCTACCTAAACGCTCGATTACAAAAACATATCCCTGTGGAACGATTCTAATTCCCATGCCGATGGCAATAAGAATGAGAACAACTAAAACAATTATAAATCCTGTCATAACAATACCTCCATAAAAATAATTGTCATATATAGTGTATATTTTTACCCATGATAATGCAATGTGTATATAAAACTATTTAACTGGTACACAATGCTTATCATTAATATCACAAACCTTTTGAACTCTTCTTCTATATTTTTCCTCCATAAGAGGCTCTGTGTTAAGCCATGTCTTTACTACCTCCATAGACATAAGACCTCCAATAATTTTTGCACCAAGGCAAAGAATATTTGAATCAGTATGCTGTCTAGCAAGAGTTGCGCAAAGTGGGTCCTGGCAAACAGCTGCATAGCAACCGTTAATCTTGTTTGCAATAAGTGCACTGCCATAGCCTACACCATCACAGAAAATTCCTCTATCACACTCTCCCTTTGCTACTGCAAGAGCGGCTGGATAAACATAATCTGATAGGTCGCAGCTATTTTCATCGTATGTTCCAAAATCTTCTACTTCATAGCCTTCGCTTAAAAGATATGCCTTAATTTCTTCTTTCATCTGAGTTCCTGCATGATCATTTGCCATTGCAATTTTCATAAGAACACCTCCATATAATCTTTATGAACTAATTTTAAATGACATGAAGTTTTTTTACAACTAGCTTAATATGTGAATCTTCTTCAACAGTAAAAGATATGATATTATAGGTATAGAAAACGTTTAAGTAACATTAAACTTCACATTTAAGGGGGACTATAAAATGAAAAACGGTTTTTGGCAATGCTACTGGCCTTGTCAATGGTGTGGGTTGGCTGCAAAAGCGCCTCTCTTCTACCTGATGTAAAAAATGAGGCTGCTGCTAAATGTTATGTAGACAATGCGCAAAGCTATTCAACTAATGAAATTGCTATATACTGGAACTCTCCTGTTATATATCTCATTGCGGGAGAAATTGCAGGAAACGAAGGAGGTCGCTAATGCGACCTCCCTTTTTTACTCCTGAATTGGAATTCTTATGCCTATTCTACTTACATTACCATCTTCAAATGTTTCACCATATTCGTATTCTATTTCCATTTCTATATATGCAATTCCCTTAGCATATGTTAATGCGTATGTATTACTATTAAAAGATCCTTCCTTAACCAACGTAAATCCTGCCTGCTCAACTAGTTCTTTAGCCTTCGTGTACTTTTGACCATATTTAACCCCAAAGATACTATAATCATCTGAAGATTTAATAATATAAATGTCTATCCTTATTGGAACATTTTTTTCTGGTACATCCACTCCATAGCTTTTTACCTCCCCGTAGCCAGGACTATATTCTACATAAGGTCCTTCGTCAGGTTTGTCGTCAACATCCATTTCTTCCAAAAGCTTAAAATTACAATCTATATTTTGATTAATATTATCTATTAGCTCCATATCATCAGCTTTTAGTTCAGAATACACAATAGATTCCTCCACATTTTTAGTCTTACTACAGGCAGGCAATAATACACAACTCATTATAACAATAGCTGTAAACATGAGCTTACAGGGGCTTTCCAGTATAAATCTTTTCATGGTATATTCTCCTTATTTCTAATGCTAGACTACATCATCATGAGCCAGTGCTGCAAAGGCCTTTGCATCTTCTTCAACTGGTTGTCTATAGTATTGGTCGTAATTTACAGAGCTTGACACGTAAGGCTGGTTCCATTCCTCTCTTATACTGTTAGGCATTTCAGATGTATTTAGCCGCTGATATCTATGCCTCATCTCATGTGTCATGGTATCAATCAACTTATCTAAAGAATACATTCCAGTTGGGTCATCCCTAAAGTTAGGATTTATCGCAATGTAATTAGGTGAATTAGACGCTAAACCGTAGCCTGGATTCACAGGATTTCCATATTCATCAACAGTTGATAAATACTCAACCTCTGTTATAACTTTTTGATCTCCCCCAAAATATGCTCTATCCAGAATTTCCTTATATTCCTGAATATATACATCACGCTCATCTGGTGTCATTGAATCCCATTTTTCCCTGACCTCTGGAGTAAAAAACTCATCGGTTGCCTTATCTATTTCTTCCGCAATCACAAATTCATTCTGCCACCAGTTAGCTTCTAAAATAGATTGTTGCAATTCAAAGGAAGCCGTGTCTTCGTCTAATGACATCGCTTTTTCTCTAAAGCTCTGCCTTAATGCGTCATCCTCAATTGTAGATTCAATTAAATCTTCAAGTGTCATATAATCTTTAAAGCACAAGAATTGTGATTTTACATAACTATAATCAGAAGGATTTAAAGCAATTGCCTCATTTGCTAGATTACCCATTTTTGTAGAGAAAGGAGTATCAACCAATTCTGATATTTCATAATGAATTCCATTGCAAAAGTATACAAACTTTCTAAGATTTGCTACAAGCTCTTCTGTATCGTCCTTAGTAAGGCTAAATGTAAAGGAATTCAAGCCATCAGCATTGTCAAGACAGTCTATCGCTTGATTTATATTTTCTACTGCATCAGCTAATTTTTCTGCCAAATTTGCCGGTTGCATATCATTATAAAATATATCCGATGCATCAAGCCACCCTGAATCTTTTGATCTAATTATTTTTGCCACCAGCTTCACCTTCCTTTTTCTGATTCGAACCATCAATTGACTCCGATATTGCTTCATCAGCAGCTATCATTTCATCTTTAGCCGCAGTTACATATTCATTCATATTTAGGTAACACAACTGAAGCAATTCCAAGTGTTCCCTCAATGTTTTTGTTATAGAATCAAATATCTCCACCTTAGCCTGTCCATTATAATATGAATAAAAATGATTTTTAAAATAACGAAACTCTTCAATAGCATCATCTAGTTTGTCGTAACCATCATTAAATTTATCAGCTATATTTTCCATCAATTTTGCATTATATGTTATTTGATCATTCATTACTGAATTCTCCTTTGATTTTATCTATAATTTCACATTTTCCAACGATGGAAAGACTACCGTTTTGATTGTCATATAGATAAGCTTTCTCATCCTTAACAAATATTGTATATGACAATTCTTCGTTATTTGAATGTCTTACCAAATGCAATACGTCACGCTTTATTGGACCATATTTTGCCTCGAAATCCTTTTTACTGAATTCTCCAACAAAAGAATTCTCGCTCCCAATTACATTCCTAAGGAATGGATACGAGTTTAATATTTCAGCATAATCCTTTGGGAGCTCTACAGGGGAAAAATAATAATCATCATTATATGGGTTATACATAAGTGAAATATTCCTACCAGTATCTTTTGTCCCAATTGTTAAATTATTAAGTGACACAAAAGTCTCACATTCCTTGTAATCCTTCATTCGCGCGACCATAATCGCGCCCTCTGTACTTAAATGGTTTTTGTCCTCCAAAAGTCCTCTTCTAATCATACCTTCCTTATAGATATCAATAAGTATCTGAGAAATATGCATTTTATCAAAATTAGGAAGTCCATATATCTGCTTTCCGTCAAGTGCCCTATTTAGTATAAAAATATCATGCTTATTCATAACATCACACCTTCTTTATTGATGCAACTTTATCCGATACACTCTCAAAATCATTAGCATCAGAAACCACATCATCCACTATTTTTTTAAGTTCATCACATAAAGACTTCAAATCAGCTCTATATGCCTCCATCATTTCAACAGCTGCTTCAGCTTTATCATGGGCATCACCTTCCCACTTTTCATCATTAATAAGAATTTGTAAATCGTCATTAATGGTCTTTAAATCCTCTAAATCAGAAATTGTTTTTTTTAGAAAGGAATTACATACACTATCTAAACTATCATCAAATAAAAATATGCTATGCATTTTTTCTTCTCCTTAAATATACTTCCAATGGCCTTGACTTTTCTTTTGAATCCACTCGTCCCTCAACTTTGTAGCATCAGAGATACCATTGTTAATATCCTGCATTGCCGAAGCAAAAGTGCTTTTCATAGTAGCCAAATCAGAAAACCAGTTATCTTTATGTGTTACATAAGTATCGTAATAAGGTCCTTTCATGTCAGTACTTTCCACCAAAGTCTTATACTTTGACAGATTCATAGCATTAATATCAGTATTGACATTGTTCTTGTACCCGTCCAATTCAGTGATAATAGCATTATAATAATCAATTTTTGTTTGAGCTTGTGGATAAAGAGGTACCCATATCTTATTTGTACCTGGATTTGGCATAGACTTTCCTCCCTTATTAATAGATATTAATTCAACACTTATCCCGCATTAAAAATATTGAATTATCATTAAGACATATTATATATTATCCTCATTATTATATTCAAGAGTATTTTCTGTTTATTCTGTCTTTTATTGATAATTTCTTGCAAATGCAACATCTTCAACAATCACGCCATGTTCCTGTAACTTTTGAATTTGCTCATCTATAGAATATGGTTTCTTTAAATCCATAACACTAATATCTCCGTAAAGTAAAAAAGCCAAGCTCAACGCTCGGCTTGGTCCCAAGTGTTATTCGCACCTGGCAACTCTGTTAAATCTATTCTAGCATAAATAATCTCTATTTGATTAAATATTTATCAAAAGCCTTATGAACATCTATATGAGTATCCTTGAAGAACAAGATAAACCATATAATAAATGTTGGAATAGCCATATATGTTGTAATGGCATATGAAAGAATTGTTCCTACAAGCATTAATGCTGACCATATATAGCATTGATTTCTTATATCTCGCGATATAGCAGCTCTATCATACAAAGCTTGTTCTGACTCAGAAAAAGAATTAAATCCAGCTAAAAATTTAGTTGCTTTTTCTTTAAATATTCCAAATAGCAATCCTACAATAGCAAATGGTAAAACTAAAACGCCACACATCCAAACTCCAATGTTCAATGACTTTCCCCCTTATAAATTGGAATTTATAAATTTATTGTAAATCTCTCTTTATTATAAATAAGAGCAAAAAGATTTACAGTGTTGCTAATGAGCGCAAGTGCAGCAACAAGAATGATTAAGGCAATACTAATATTTGAACCTATTGCTTTCGACGGTAACAAATATATGATTGCTATTGCTATTAGTGTAGATATCACCATAGCTATGGTAAGATACTTTTCATTTTTTTTGAAATTGTTTTCACTAATTTCTATAGCCTCTTTCAAATTATTATCAGCTTCTGCTGGTAATTGTTCAATTGAAAGCCTTTGTCCAGATATAATTTCATTTATACTAACATCGTAAAAATCTGCCAGTACTTTCAGACATTCTACTGGTGGTAAGTAGTTTCCATTCTCCCATCTAGATATAGTTTTATTTGTAACACCTATTTGTGCTCCTAGCATCTCTTGGGTAAGTCCTTTTTCTTTTCTAAGAACTTTTAGAAAATTTCCAACTTTAATTGTATCCATTTTTAGATATCTCCCTTCTGATTTTTATGCCCAAATCTTATCTCATTTATAAAAAATAGTCTTTACCATAAAAAGCGAATTTCAATCTGATATTTTATCACACATATAAATGGTCTTTACTTCATAAATACTATATATTTTTTCTGACGAAATAACACAAATCAAGCTATGTATAGCAACAAAAGGACCAGCCTCCTCTATTTGAGAGAACTGGTCTATGTAATGTTCTTATTTATGCTGATTCGATATTATTCTTCAGTCTGTTCTTTCTCTTTCTTTTCTTTTTTCATGAGTTCATAACTTTTAACTGAGAAGTATCCGATAAGAAAAAATCCAACAATGGCTGCTAGAATAGTTAGTCCATTTGGGAAAATATGAGCGGTACAACATAATAGCAATCCTAAAATAAATAAAGTAATAATTTCTGTTGTTCGTTTGAAAATTTCATTTTTATATCCTCCAATGTTAGTTGTTTTCGTTTAAAGTTTATTTGCATAGCATGATGAGTACTGCGGCTATGCCGCCACATACTACAGTAGCTATAACACCTGACAAAATAGTCGACAATGCTTTCTGATATGGTCTTTTCGCCTCTTCTCTTATCTGATCTTTTTTAGAAAGCGTCTCTCCTTTTGTAAAGGCTATAATCTCTTTGTAAGTCTGAACATTATATTCCTTTTTGTACTTCTCGATTCTTGTTGCAAAATACATTGCGCAGGCAAACAGCACTACAAATGGTATGAAAAACCAAAATCCAGTAAAAAAAGCCAGTACTGGTGTTGTAATAAGAATGGCTATCATGGATATTACCATTCCTATCGCATAGGTATTCATCTTATTAATGTCTGTCTGCGTCTGTTCCGTGATAATTCTTTCCATCTTTTCAACATCTCCTTTTAATAGTTGATCAACGGAGACACCAAATGTTTCACTTAGAAGCAATACGCTCTGAATGTCTGGATAGCTTTTGTCATTTTCCCAATTAGAAATTGTCTGTCTTGAAACAAAAAGTTTCTCAGCCAATTCATCCTGGTTAATGTTTTGTGCTTTCCTTAATTCTTTGATTCTGTTCCCAAGTTCCATTCTCATGTCTCTCTTTCCACCTCAGAATACCGAGATATTGATTTCGTTACCATCAAAAGGCTTTGACATTTACGTTTTTTAGCCATGTCAAAATCTTTTTGCATGCCGTAAAATAGGCATTTCTAAACGCTTTTATAATCTTACCATATTACTAATGCTAAAAGATACGTATAGGAGCAAAAAAAGAACAGCTATCTCTTTCGAAATAACTGTTCTATCTAACGTTCAACATTCAATTTAGGTTAACAAATTTGAATTTGATCATTTCTTTTTCCTTGGAGCAGGTAACTCATCAACCATAGCATTCAATAGTCCGTTCATAAAATCTTTGTTATCTATATCATCAACCAAAAGCATTTCTGTAGCTCCATCATAGGGTGTTTCATATTGTGCTTTCGGCATCATCTCTTTTGCAGATTTCGTTGGTTTTATAAGAAATCTATCATCATATATTCCACCGACAATCTTCCCCTGATAATAGATGATATATTCCCCCATCATTG
>JAIKWH010000075.1 GCA_024684955.1 Pseudobutyrivibrio sp. | reverse complement strand
ACACACTTTTTTGAAGAATTGTAAAGAATTTAAAAGACAGTCACTAATAAAAGATGCGAGTCTGGGGCAATTAGAAAAACTAGGAATTTTAGCGGCGTCAGAGAATATGGGCCAAAGGATTTAGAGAAACTTTTTAGAAAGAATTACATGGCAGTGGCCTGTGGGGCCTGGGGGGCTGGGCCACTGCCTGTAGGGCGTGGGGTTAGGCGTCGGGGGTTTCGATGACCATGATGCGGAGGAAACCGGCTAGTCCGTAGTCTCGTTTGCCGGCGCCTAGGCCGGTGCGTTTTACTGTAAAGACGTCAGGTAGTTGGTGGGAGGTGCGAAGGGCTGCCACGGTGGCGGCTCCTGTTGGGGTGACCAACTCGCCCTGGGTCTGGGTGATTTTTAGGGCAATGCCTGCGGCTGAGGCTATGTTTATTACGGCTGGTACAGGCACCGGAATGATGCCGTGCTGGCAGCGGACTGTGCCCTGGCCCTCGGTGAGGTATGGGACGATGACATTTTCTATGCCAAGGTTGTCAAAGCAAACTGCAATGGCTACCACATCTACGATGGAGTCAATGGCTCCTACCTCGTGAAAGTGGACCTGGTCTACTGGCAGGCCGTGGGCCTTGGACTCAGCCTGAGCAATGACCTCAAAAATTCTGCCGGCAATTTCCCTGGCGTGGCTTGTCATGTCCACCTGGTCTAGGATTTCGTTTATTTCTTTCATGCCACGGTGATGGTGTTCGTGATGATGTTGGTGATGATGTTCGTGATGATGACCTTCATGGTCTTCATGGTCATGATGACCTTCCAAGTGTCCGTAGAGATAATTCATGTCGTGGTCATGGCCATCGTGGTCTCTGTCCAATACTACGTCAAAGTCAAGGCAGTCCAGGCCTGATTTTTTTACCCGACTAATCTTTATTTCAAAGCCCTGGGCCTTGATGGAATCAAGGGCGGTCATAAGCACTTTCTGGTCAGCCCCTAGGTCGAGGAGGGCTGCCACTGTCATGTCACCGCTGATTCCCGATGTGGTTTCAAAATATAATGACTCCATACTTTATCCTCTTAATTATTAATGAATTGCTAGACGGTTAATTTGGGTTGCTATATATCCTGCCCCGTATCCGTTATCAATATTTACAACTGACACTCCGTTGGCACAGGAATTTATCATGGATAGCATAGCTGATAGGCCTCCAAAGTTGGCCCCGTAGCCAACACTGGTTGGTACTGCAATAACTGGTCTGGAGACCAGGCCTCCAACTACCGATGGCAGGGCTCCTTCCATACCAGCCACAACCACAAGGGCATTGGCTTCCTGCAATTCTGTCTCCTTGGATAGAATCCTGTGAATGCCGCTGACTCCCACGTCGTATATCCTATTTACATATGTGCCAAAGAATTCTGCAGTCTGAGCAGCCTCCTCGGCCACAGAAATATCTGCCGTGCCTGCAGTAATAACTGCTATGTTGCCCAAAAGAATAGGGTCAACCTCAGGTCTAATTCTCAGGATATGGGAAATCCTGTCATATTCTGCATTAGGGATAAAAGCCTTTACCACATCAGCCTGGTGCTGATCGGCCCTGGTACCAAAGACCTCCCCGTTTGCCTCATAAAGTTTTCTATATATACCAATCAGAAAGTCGTCCTCTTTGCCCTGGCAAAAAACCACTTCAGGAAAGCCTGTCCTTCCCTTTCTGTCGTAATCTAAATTCTCGTATTGCATATCATGCCCTCCATATATAAGCATTTTTTACATTATAGCAAATAAAAATAGGATAATGGAAATATCCTTTCCATTATCCCACTAGTTATAAAAATCTACTTTTTATGGTCTGACTAAGAGTTTACATATCCATGTATGCGGCGGCTACCCTATTGTAGTCCACCTGGCTGTGGATTTTTTCAACTTTAAAATCGTCTTCCGTTACTCTCACTCGGTAGATAAAGCATCCCTCGGTGTTGACCGTGTCACCATCCACAAGGGCTGCAGCCACGTAAGATTTATTTTCAAACTCGAATTGGTCTATAACCGCCATTTCTACTTCGTCCCCATCCTTTGTTGGGACCACGAAAGTAATATACTCTCTCATTTCATTGTCCATCGGTGATACCTCCTTGGAACTCAGGTTCCTAATGTTTGAATTTTATTCTACAACATAATTGTGTAAAGAATAAAGAGAAAGTATGAAAAGAAGGTTAATCGTTAATCCACATAATCCTCAGAATATGCACTATTTGCGGTGGTTGTAATAAACATGGAGGTCTTTTCCATAAGAGAATCTGCCTCGGTGGCAAGTTCGGTAAAGACAGCCTGCATTTCTTCCATATCGGAATCCTCATTTATGCCCACTGCATAACTTTCCAGGTTGATTGCTGAGAATTGAATATCACTTACTATATCGTTGTAGGCCTCTTTTATGTGATTAACTGAGGTTGAAATTTCATTTAATTCTCCAGGGAAGGGGTCCATGTCCTCCACTGCCAGGTTTCCATGCTCAATCTCTGAAAGGACAAACTTTTGCTCGTTTATCATGTCGGACAACTGGCGAACCATCTCAGCCATTTGGTTTTGCAATTGTCCCAACTCATCAGTTTCCTTGCTGAAGGAAATGATAGATGTAAAGTCCCCCTTTAGCATCTTGTCCATGGCTGGATTAATTTTGTCCAAAGGCTTTAGGAGTCTTTGGATGGCCCGGCTCATATCCAGGATTGCAAAGAATATACAAAGCACCGCCATAAATATGCAAATGGTAATTCCCTTTTTAACATGGCTCATGTATGCGCTTCTAGGCAGTGCCACACCTACCTTCCAGCCGCTGTTTCCAACCTGGGCAACATCATACATTACGCTGGTGCCCTGATAATCCCTACCTCTTGTTATGTCATAGCTTATATCCTCCAGCATCGGAGAAATCTCAGGGATGACTTCCGCGGCATTTACTGTAGTCCCATCTGTTTTTGGCATATATTCTTCATTTGGATGGAAGACAATGTTGCCCTTGCTATCCATCAAAAATGCGTAGGCCCCATCTTGCAATTCAAAAGAACTAACTACTTCCTCGATATTTTCCAGTCCTGCATCAATTCCTACAGCACCGATGAATTCATCGCCTACATAAATTGGTGTGGTGGCTGTGGCCTCCATAATCTTTATGCTGGCTCCCATGTAGGGGTCGGTCATAACTGCCTTGCCTGCCTGTTTGGCCGCCTTGTACCATGGCCTTTCCCTAACATCCACCCCCGCTGGATAAATGTTGTTGCGAGACATGTACATATTGTTTGTCTCGGTGCCTACGTATACAAATATATAGTCAGGGTAGGTGGCTTGAACACTGTCAACTATAGCAATGGCTTCGTTTTTTTCAATCTGACCTCTAGCCTCAAAAACATCTGCTATAGTTGTGGTGACAGCCTTCATCTCCTCCTGCCATTTTTCTACATTTTCTGCGCACAGTTGGGTAGCTACAGTCATCTGAATCTTTTGCTCTTCCAATAGGCGCCTTGATAAATAAATCTGCGTAACTACAGAAAGTGAAAGAATTGTAATAACCAGGGCAGCAACTACCCTCCTTGTTACCTTTTCACGAACTGACTTGCCTTTTAACATTTCTTCCTCCTACCAAAGAATAAAGGTTGCTTAGTCTTATCATATATCAAAAAAAAATCTTTTTCGTGAACAAACGTTGAATATATAAGGTAATTTACAAAATAATCACATCATACCTAATTGCTTTTCCATCAAGAGAATAGTCCGGCTTTCTATCTGCCAGGTATGGTCCCTTTTGGGGTCTCTTTATAATAACTTTTTTTGCCCCAGTTCCCAGAGCCGCCTCCAGCAGGTCGGCCTCGTTGCCGCAAGGCCTCTCCAGCTGCTGGAGAATCTGAAACTTTTTCTTTATTTTTCCGGTCTTTTGCCTCTTTGGAAACATAGGGTCCAAGAGAACTACATCTGGCACATAGTCCAAATTTTTCATGGCCATTATACTGTCCCCATTGGTGAGGCTCATCCTCTTTACCACAGGAGCCAAACTCTCGTCCTGCCCTGCCCTAATCATGGCGTCCTCTAATAAGGCGGCGATGATGGAGTCATACTCGTACATATGGACCTGAAAACCTGCTGCCGCAAGAATCAGGCTGTCCTCCCCCAGACCTGCTGTGGCATCCAGGACTGTCTGAGGCATTGGCTTTGATTTAATTCTGGCTGCCTTGACTATGACCTCCCTCTCCAGGTTGCTTTGCCTGAGCCGAGGGGCCATATCAGCAAAATCTGCAATCAAAGAAAGACCGGACCCCTCCAGGGCCAAGCCTTCCTCCTTTTTTATTAGTTCCAGAGAACTATCACTTAAGAATTTGTTTAATTCTTTAATGTCTATCATTGTTTTGGGATTATTTATCCTTCTCTCTCAAAAGTTCCATCTTCATGTTGTAGTATGCAGGTGTCATATCAAGATAGTGCTTGTGAGGGTTTTCGAAACGCTGCTCCTCCTGCCATACACAAGTCTCCAGTTGGTCCTTGACCCTGTTTTTGATGTCAAGGATATCCTCGTCAGGGCACACTGCCTCGCCGTCTCTGATAAGTGGATGCTGGAGCAATTCTGCTGTGCATCCGCTGAAAATATGGGTAGACTTCCATGGTTGCTCTGGGTCGATAAATTTGTATCCACCCTCCTGATTCATATCTACCTTTTCTCCCTTTATAGCAAGGAGGTCTGCAACCGCTCTGCCATTGGCGTCCTTGATACGATATACATCTTTGAGACCTGGATTTGTAATTTTCTCTACTGTCTCAGAAATCTTTATCTTTGGAATAACCTCACCAGTCTTTGGATTTTGTACAGCGCAAAGCTTGTAAACAGCTCCAAATACAGGCTCAGACTTTGCTGTGATAAGTCTCTCACCTACGCCAAAAGAATTAACCTGTCCACCCTGCTGCAGAATAGATGTGATTGTATACTCATCCAGAGAGTTGCTGACGATGATTTTTGCATCAGGAAATCCTGCATCATCCAGCATCTTTCTAGCCTTTTTTGTCAGGTAAGCCAAGTCACCAGAATCAATTCTGATACCAAAGGACTTTGACTGGATGCCAGCCTCTCTCATCTCGTTGAATACTTTGATAGCGTTTGGCACACCAGACTTTAATACATTGTATGTATCAACCAAGAGAATGCAGTTGTTAGGGTAAGACTTTGCAAAACTCCTAAATGCTGCCAGCTCTGATGTAGAGTTGTTGTTGTCCTCAGATGTAAAGTACATAACATATGAGTGGGCCATTGTGCCACCGATAGGAATATTAAAGTACTGGCCAGCAGAAACTGTAGCTGTACCGCCTACACCTCCGATGTATGCTGCTCTGGCACCATAGATTGCTGCGTCATTATTGTGGGCACGTCTGGCACCAAAGTCAGAAACGCCTCTGCCATTTGCAGCCCTAACGATGCGGCTAGCCTTTGTAGCAATGAGGGACTGGTGGTTTACCTGTGCTAGTATTTCTGTCTCTACCAACTGAGCCTCAATAATAGGTGCTGTAACTGTAATGATTGGCTCGTTTGGATACATAACTGTACCCTCTTTGAAGGCATCCACACTGCCAGTGAATTTAAAACTCCAAAGATACTCAAGGAAATCATCTGTAAAATGTCCAACAGACCTGAGGTATTTAATATCCTCATCTGTAAAATGCATGTTTAGGATGTAATCCTTTACCTGCTGCAAGCCGGCAAAGATTGCAAATCCGCCACCATCTGGATTAGCTCTATAGAATACATCAAAAGAAACTAAAGTATTGTTGTCAATTGTTGGGTCGTTGAAGTAAGCATTAGCCATTGTAAGCTCATACTCATCCATCATCATTGTCAAGTTTCTAGCTTGATCTTGGGTCTGTGTCATATCATCCTCCCTTTAATCTGTTACATCAACATCTGCTGCTATCTGAATTGAATAATCCGGGAATTCCTTTATAAGTTCTTTATGTAAAATTGATGTTCCCTCCTCTGCTGGAATATCAAAAGACAGCACTACGTCAAAGCGAATTGACTTTTCATTTATGTCAGCATAGAATCCGTGCAATTGCAGGGCCCAATCATGGGACAATACAATATGCTGGACCTTGTTTCTAATCTCTGCCACTTCGTCATTTTTGGTATTGAATGAATAAACTCCAACACCTGTGAGCACAACTCCAGTCTCCTTGTATACTTTGGCCTGAATTCTCCTGGTGAGCAGGTCTACCTCCTCAACAGTCATTGTGTCTGGCAACTCCAAATGGACAGATGCTAAATGTTTGTTTGGGCCATAATCATTTAATATAAGGTCATAAGCCCCTCTAATCTCAGGCTCCTCCACAATCAGGTGCTTGATTTTAAGGGTCAATTCTCTATCCTCCCTGTGGCCTAAAATATCATCCACAGTGTCGGTGGCCATCTCAATACCAGATTTGATAATGATGATTGAGATGATTGCGCCCACAAAAGCCTCTAAGGAAACGCCCCAGATTAAGTATATGATTGCCGATGCCAAAACCGATGCGGAGAGTATTGCGTCAAAACTAGCATCTGCTCCAGATGCAATGAGGGCTCCGGAATTGACCTGCTCCCCTTTTGACTTAACATATCTGCCGAGAACGAGTTTTACCAGGATTGCCACAGCGATGATAATGAGACCGGCAGTATTATAATTTGCTGTCAGAGGGTGAATTATCTTTTTAATTGATTCAACCAGGGATGTAATACCTGCATATAAAACGATAGCTCCTACAAAAAGAGCGCTTAAATATTCTAGTCTGCCATAGCCCATAGGATGTTTCCTATCAGGTAACTTGCTAGCCAGTTTTGTGCCTACAATAGTTATTACGGAAGAAAGGGCATCAGACAAATTATTTACTGCATCAAGTATTACAGCAATAGAATTTGACAGAAGGCCAACCATCGCCTTAAATGCTGCAAGAAAAATATTTGCCAAAATACCGATGACGGATGTTTGGACGATAATCTTATTTCGATCAACCATTTGATCTGCGACATTCATATTGTTCGACTTCATGTAATCATCCCCTCCTATATTGCCAACAGTTGCTTAGTTATTTTTTTAACTAAAAGATAGTATACCATTTTTGTTGTAAAAAAAAACCGGCACTGCAAATGCAATGCCGGTTTTCTTTAATTATGATCTTTATTAAGGCGGGCCAGTTCTTTGTTAATAGGGTCATAATTGTCCGGAATATGTGGCCTTAGACAATTGACACATGATTTGACTCCCTTGTCTGTGTAGGTGAAATTGCCTCCACATTTGTCGCCCAAATGATATAGGGGACAATAGCACCAAAGGCAATTAAAATCCTCTGGATGTTCTGTCTTATGACAAGGAAAATATTCACATTCCTTATTTTGAAAAAACTTGTGGCTAGCCATAATTACTTTGCAGCGTCTTTAAGTGCTGCTACAACCTCTGCCTCTGTTGCAAGAGAAAGTACCTTGTCAGCAAGGGCATCCGCCTCTTCTTTGGTCCACTTAGAAATAATGCATCTAGCAGTGAGAACAAGAACAGGGTTAACACTGTACTCGTCCAAGCCAAAGGAAATAAGAAGTGGAATCATAAGTGGGTCAGCAGCTGCCTCACCACACATACCAACAGGTATTCCTGCTTCATTAGCTGCAGAAATAATATTTTTGATTGAGCGAAGTACTGCAGGCTGGAAAGCTGAATAAAGATTTGCAACCTTTGCATTACCACGGTCAACACTCATTGTGTAACCAGTCAAATCGTTTGTACCGATTGAGAAGAAGTCTGCCTCTTTAGCAAGCATATCTGCGATAAGAGAAGCGGCTGCGGTCTCAACCATACATCCAACCTCAATGTTCTCGTCAAACTTCTTGCCTTCTGATTTAAGTTCAGCCTTGCATTCTTCCACAAGGGCCTTTACGGCTCTAACCTCATCAACACAAGTAACCAGAGGAATCATAATCTTGACCTTGCCAAAAGCAGAGGCTCTAAGAATTCCCCTAAGCTGGGTCTTGTAAATCTCTGGATTGCCAAGGCAATATCTTACTGCTCTGAATCCAAGGAAAGGATTTTCTTCCTTTTCAAGGTCCATGTAAGGGATTTCCTTGTCGCCACCAATATCAAGGGTACGGATAATAACTGTCTTGTCTCCCATGATGTCTACAGCCTCTTTGTAGGCCATAAACTGCTCTTCCTCGCTAGGAAGATGTGGCTTGTCCATAAATAAGAACTCTGAGCGGAAAAGTCCGATACCCTCGCCATCACACTCGATAGCCTTTTTAGCATCGGTAGGAGTTCCTATGTTGCAGAATAACTCCACCTCTTTGCCGTCAGCTGTAACTGTCTTTTTACCAACGAATTTTTTAAGCTCAGCCTGAGCGCGGACATAGTCCTCTCTCTTTCTAACATACTGAGCAATAACGTCTCCGTCTGGATTGATATAAATATCACCTTCTGTACCATCTACAATGGCTGTATCCTTGTCCTTGACCTGTTTTGTAATATCAGGAACACTAAGAACTGCAGGAATCTCAAGGGCTCTTGCAAGGATTGCTGAGTGAGAAGTCTTGCCACCCACCTCAGTGATAATACCTACTACATTGCCCTTTACAATCTGAGAAGTCATTGATGGTGTAAGGTCATGGGCAACCAGAACTGTGCCTGGAGCCACCTTGCTTATATCTACATCCTCAACACCAAGTAATATCTTGAGCAAGCTGATTTTGATGTCAGAAATATCTGATGCACGCTGGCGCATAAGGTCATCTTCCATCTTTGAGAACATGCCAATGAACATATCGCATACTGCAGTAACAGCAGCCTCTGCGCACTGACCAGCCTCAATCATCTTAGTCATCTCTCCTGACATTGTAGGATCAGCGATCATAGCCAAGTGGCCTTCCATGATTTCAGCCTCTTTAGGACCTATATTCTTTCTGATATTTTCAGCCATCTCAGCAGTCTCTGCCTTGAATTTTTCAATGGCAGCAGAAAAACGTACCTTTTCTGCATCTACATTTTCGATTTTTTTGCCGTCAAAGCTGAGATCATGCTCAACAATGAGACATATGCTTCCAATACCAATTCCTCTGGATGCTGCTATTCCCTTCATTTGTTAACATATCCTCCTGTGAAGTTATTAGTCACCCAATCCACTCTCAATAGTCTTGATAGCGCAATCAAGAGCTTCCTTCTCGTCAGATCCGCTGCACTGTACCTCGATCTCTGAACCACTCTTGATGCAAGCTGCCATGAGCATCATAACGCTCTTAGCATCGTATGCTGTACCGTTAAATACAACCTTTACATCACTCTGAAACTTTGTAACAGCCTGTGAAAAAACAGTTGCTGGACGCATGTGAAGTCCCTGTGCGTTTGTTACTGTAATCTTTTTTGATACCATAATAAATACTCCTTTCGGTTTGTTTATATTCGGCTATAACTTACACTAGTCTTTTCCCCACGCCCTGACACATCCTCTCAGAGCAAATTCTTGTAAAATTACAAAACATTCATTTGATACCCCTATCAAATGAATGTGCCGCAACAAAATAACTATATAGGTATTTTGTAAATTTTGCAATTAGGCACAATGCATGATTTTGGACAATATTTAGTGCAAATACAGCAAAATATAAATGATTATAATGTTTTTACAACATCTTATTAATAAGTTTCTATATATAAAGCCTCACATTATATGTCTGGTTTTTCATTTTCTGATGAAAACCAAAATTCTATAATGTTTTAAGTAAGGCTTCAATATCTGCTGCTTTGGCAAGACCTGCTGAGAATGCTGTTGCCGATCCGCAGGCTGTACCTGTCTTTAGGGCTACCTCGTAGTCCTTTGACTTCATATATCCTGCAACGAATCCAGCAACCATTGAATCTCCGGCACCAACTGAGTTAACAACCTTGCCCTTTGGTACACCAATGCGGTATCTCTTCTGATTTTCATCAACAAGCATTGCTCCGTCACCAGCCATAGAAATAAGTACGTTTCTAGCACCCATCTCCTGGAGCCTGAGGGCTCCCTCATAGATCTCGTCGTCTGTCTCAAGAGTCTTTCCTACGATTTCGCCCAACTCAAAGTTGTTTGGCTTGATGAGGAATGGATGATACTTGAGAACATTGGTGAGAAGGTCCTTTGTAGCATCAACAACAAAGTTGATACCCTTGCCTGAAAGGCTTTCGAGGATTCTCTCATATACATCATCAGGAAGTGAACTAGGGATTGAACCTGCAAGAATAAGCACGTCACCCTCCTGAAGTTTTGATAATTTATCGAAAAGTTCTTTCTGAGACTTTTCATCAATCTTTGGTCCCTGAGCATTGATCTCTGTCTCTGCATCAGCTTTCAGTTTTACATTGATACGTGAGATTCCCTCTGGCAGTTTGATGAAATCTGTGTCGATGCCTGATGCCTTAACACCCTCATCGATGGCGTCTCCTGTGAATCCAGCAACAAATCCAAGGGCTGTGCTCTTTAGTCCCAGTTCTGCCAAAACTGTTGATACGTTGATACCCTTGCCGCCAAAGTAGATTTCCTCGCTTGCTGAGCGGTTTGTCATACCAGGCTCCAGTTTAGTATCCATTCTGACAACATAATCAATGGCTGGGTTGAATGTAACTGTGTAAATCATTTTTCATTTCCTCCACATAATTGAAATACTAAATATGCTCTGTGCTTATAATAAAGCCAGCGTTTCCGTATTCCTTGGAAACTGTGGCATCAGTGATAATTGTGCAATCAGAGATATCTGCAAATGTAACTGATGAAATCTGGTCAAACTTGGTATGGTCTGCCAGAACGTAGGCCTTGTAAGAGTGCTTGATTGCCTCCGTTTTAATCATGGCCTCATCAGAATCAGGCGTGGTAAAACCGGCCTGTAAAGAAATACCGTTGGTGCCCATAAATGCTTTAGAAAAATGATATTTCCTAATGAACTCTGTACAGTCTGGGCCAACCACAGCCTCTGTGGATGCCTTTAGCCTGCCACCAATCATAATAGTATCCAGTCCCTTATCCATGAGCTTTTTGGCATGAACCACACCGTTGGTAATGTATTTAGCCTTGGTGTTGTCCATGTAATCTATCATGGAGAGGGTGGTGGTACCAGCATCGATGTAGACGAAATCCTCATCCTCTATAAGTGATGCTGCGTGATGGGCGATAGAGTCCTTTTCCTTAACATTTTGAGCAGCCTTGGTGCCCACTGCTGCCTCCTCTGTGAGAACAGAAAGATTGGCTGTGGATGTGGCTCCCCCGAAAACTTTAACTACCTGTCTAGTCTTGCTGAGGGCTGTGATATCCCTGCGGATAGTGGCCGCAGAAGAATCCAGCAAATCTACCAGCTCATTGACAGATACCGCCTTCTTTTCATTAACTATATCTATTATCTTTGCTCTTCTTTCTTCAGTAAGCATTGATTCACCCCATATAATCAATATCAGTTAATTCTAATCAAAATATATCACCATATCCGCTTAACTTCAATCAAAAACAATCAAATTCAATCATTGTTCACAATATTTGAGCACATGTGACAAAGACCATTCCTGATTTTTGGGCAAAATTTTAGGGCCGTGACTTTTTAGTCACAGCCCTATATCCTAACAATTATTTATTCTCCAGGTGCGGAATTGATTACCTTGCCTGTATTCCAAAGCATTGCGGCCCTCTCTGCTGCCTGTAATCTGCCATCTTCTGACTTAAAATCGATGATGCCAGTGTGACTGCCACAATCAAGACAAGATACGGAATAGCCTGATCCCATCTCCTCCTCCATGAGGGCTGGGCCCCCACAAATTGGGCAATCGTGTAATTCAATATTCTCTGTTACGTCCATTAATAATACTTCCTAACTACTAAATTTATACCAAAAACCCGGGGCTTATTTGCCCTCAAAGTCTCTATGGTCTGATGTGATGTGCTGTGTGCCCTTGTCCACTGGTGTGTTATTACCAAATCCTAACATCTCTGTCTTAAATGTCAAATCAGCTGCTGCAGATGCCAGGTCTGTAGGCACCACAATCTTTGTAGCCTTGCCGTCTCCCAGTTTTGAAAGAGCCTCCAATTTTTTAATGCTGAGAACTCTCTCATCCATATTGGCATTTTTAAGCATCTCAATACCCTTTGCCTCAGCCTCATATACCAGGCGGATTGACTCTGCTTTACCTGTGGCGATGGCAATTGCCGCATCTCTTTCGGCCTCTGCCTTAAGCACAAGGGCCTGCTTGTCACCCTCTGCCCTAGTGATAGATGCCTGCTTGTGGCCTTCTGCTTCTAGCAAGGTCTCACGGCGGTCACGCTCAGCCTTCATCTGCTTTTCCATGGAGCGCTGAATCTCCTCTGGTGGGATGATATTTTTAAGCTCTACTCTGTTTACCTTGATACCCCATGGGTCTGTGGCAACATCCAGTATGCCCTGCATCTTGGCATTGATATTATCACGAGAAGTAAGGGTCTGGTCAAGTTCTAATTCACCAACAAGATTACGCAAAGTTGTGGCGGTAAGATTCTCCAGAGCAAGGATTGGTCTCTCTGCCCCGTATGCGTATAGTTTTGGGTCAGCCACCTTGAAATATACTACTGTGTCGATTTTCATCATAACGTTATCCTTGGTGATAACGTCCTGTGGTGGAAAATCTGCCACCTGCTCCTTTAAAGAAACCTTTTTTGCTACATTCATCAGCAAAGGAATCATAACGTGTGGGCCTGACTCCCATGTGGTGTAATATCTACCTAAAAGCTGGACTACAAACACATAGCCCTGTGGAACAATTCTAAAACCAGCAATTACAATAATTAATAAAACTACTGCCGCAACTATTCCTCCTACCATAACATCCCTCCTAAAAGTGAAAATTTATATAACACTTAAAATTTATTATACGTGACTTGTGGACCTACTTCAATTCATTGACCATAGAAAAAGGCGGCCCCATTTAAGGGACCGCCCCGATTTGACAGTGATTATTTGATTGTCTTTGCAATCTTGTCCAGGATAGCGGATGCAACCTCTTCCTTTGACATGATAGGAAGTTCCTCGTCATCCTCTGCTGTGATTAGTGTAACCACGTTGGTGTCAGTACCAAAGCCTGCCCCAGCAGTCCTCAGGTTGTTGGCAACAATCATGTCTACATTTTTCTTTTTCAGCTTTGCTCTAGAATTTTCCAGCATATTTTCCGTCTCCATGGAAAATCCGCAGATAAACTGTCCTGGCTTTCTGTTGGCTCCCAGATATGAGAGAATGTCCTCCGTTCTCTCCAGTGGGATTGCAGCATCTTCATTAGCGTTTTTCTTGATCTTTTCTGCGGCAACATTGGCTGGTCTGTAATCTGCCACTGCTGCACTCTTTATGATAATATCGCACTCCCCTGCCCTTGATTTTACCTCGCGGGCCATATCCGCTGCGCTCTCCACCTTTACCAAATCCACAAATAATGGGGCCTCTATGGACACAGGTCCTGACACCAGGGTAACCTTGGCTCCCCTTTCCATGGCAACCTTTGCCAGGGCGTATCCCATTTTCCCAGTGCTGTGGTTTGTAATATATCTAACTGGATCGATGGCCTCTCTAGTAGGGCCGGCTGTGATAAGCACATGCTTGCCCTTTAGGTCATGATCATAAGCCAATTCTCGGAGAATGTATTGAAGCAAAACCTCAGGTTCTGGCATTTTTCCTGCCCCTGTATCCCCGCATGCAAGGTAGCCATTGGCTGGGTTAATAACTTCAAAACCATAATTCTCCAGAATTTTTAGATTGTCTTGAACAATCTGGTTTGTGAACATGTTTGTATTCATGGCTGGGCTGACAATCTTTTTGCATTTTGCTGCAAGGATTGTGGTGGTCAACATATCGTCCGCAATGCCGTGGGCCATTTTGCCAATCACATTGGCAGAGGCCGGTGCCACCATAAATATGTCTGCCCTTTTTGCCAGAGATACATGCTCTACTTTAAACTCAAAATTCCTGTCAAATGTATCTACTAGACATTTGTTGGAGGTAAGGGTTTCAAATGTAATAGGATTAATAAAATTGCAAGCATTTTTTGTCATTATGACATGGACATCTGCGTGGAGTTTTACCAGAGCAGATGCAAGGGATGCAATTTTGTATGCCGCTATGGAGCCTGTGACCCCCAGCACTACACATTTTCCTTTTAACATAATAGACCTCCGAAACTTGTAATAACTGTTTGCTTTAAATCCGCTGTTAATCACCCATTGATTGGGCTTGGTTTAGGCTGCTGTTGATTTGTTTGTAACAGCCTTAGTAGCATATTCTCCCGCTGGCTTGATTTTGTCAAGAACAGCACCGATTGCATAGGTAAGAAATCCTGCTACTATTGCCTCAACGACTCCGTTGAATGTGACGATGCCCATGATTACTCCAAGGAGAGCATCACCTGCTACGCCAACAGCCTCTGCATACTGGGCTGCATATAATACGTAGATGGAACCCATTACGAGAATTGTGTTTGTCATAGAACCAGCAATACCTGCTGAGACAAAACTTAATGCTCTAGCGTCCTTCTTTGTAAGCATATACTGCATAAGAGCAAAGATTACTACTGCAATAAGAGTTGCAATAACTACTGTCAGGGCAAATGAAAGGCCTGCAAACTTTTTGCTCATAAACATATATAAACCAAAGCCAATAACAATAGAAACTACTACATTAACCACAAGGCCTGATACCTTTTTATTCTCGGATGCAACAAGTTTTCTAACTGCAGCAAATACATAATATGCTACAACACCGATGAGAATTCTAGGCACAAAGGCGATGAATAAAGACTTGAGAACAACGAGAATTGTTGCCCCTGCTGTCTGTGGATTGAGGGTGCTGACTGCCACGATTGGTGAGAATACAAAAGCTGACACTGTTGGCGCAGTTGTACTCTTGATAAAAGAAGTAAGTCCAAATACTCCTCCTAAAAGTCCACCCTTTTTTGGGCCAAGGAAAATTGCTCCTATAATTACTGGAATGTGAATAGTAGTCGCGTTGATAACGCCGAGAGGGATATACCCAAGTGGTGTGTTTGCCAATACTACAATAATGGCAATAAAAAGTCCTGTGAGAACCAAATCATAGGTTCTAGATTTGTTGCTTTGCATTGTTCCTCCTTTTGGTAGAAGCCTCTTGTAAGGTCTCCTCCTAGTTAAACTAACTATAAGCAAACTTGTTATTTTTTTAACAGCATCTAAATTTTACCATCTTTTTTTCAATTTAACAATACAAAAGCCGGCCCCTATTGGAACCGGCTTTATTGCAGTCATTGTTATTTCCTATCATTCTTTGTTGCTTGCTACTTCTTCCATGTCCTCGGCAATACCATGGATTACCCCAAGGGTCTCATTCATGCCGCCAAGAGCTGACATTGCAGCGTCAGAAAGGGAAAGCACTGTATCTGTAGATGCAGCAACCTCCTGAGATGTTGCAGAAAGGTTTGCTATGCTATCCATAATCTGCTGGTTTGCATCGATGACAGACTGTACAGAACCTTTGACGGTGATAACACCCTCTCTCAATTCATCAGTACCAGCCTTGATACTATCCAGCTTTGTACCTGTCTCAACGATTAGTTCATTCTGCTTATTTGCATATTCTGCAGATTTCTCCATAGCGGAAGATGCCTGCTTTGCGTCGTTTGTAAGTCTCTCAATAATCTGAGAAATCTTTTCTGTAGCCTCTCTGGTGCTTTCAGAAAGGGCACGAATCTCGTCAGCAACAACTGCGAATCCCTTTCCTGCCTCACCGGCTCTGGCTGCCTCGATTGATGCATTGAGGGCAAGGAGGTTGGTCTGTGAGGAAATACCAAGGATTGTCTCTGTAATAGCCTGTACATCCTGGATACTCTCATTGAGGGCCTGGGTTGTGCTGCTAGTCTCCAGGTTGATGCTGGCAACCTTTTCAGCCTGACTCTTTAACTGGTTGATAAGTTCTACGCCTTCGTTAACTGTTTCCTCAACACGTCCGGAAACCTCATCAATTGCGTTGGCCTCTTCTCCAACTGCATTGATGCTATCGTGAATCTCTGATGTCTTGTTTGTCTGGGCTTCTACTGCCACTGCAGTTGTCTTTGTACCCTCAACAATATCCATAACAGAATTGTGGGTACTTCCCATAGAATTATTGAGTTCATCAGAAACACTCTTTGCCTCTGTAAACTTGTCACCTAATTCTTTAGCAAGTCCAATAATAGATCTTGCTGTCTTGGCTTGCTTTGCAGCACCAGATTTGATTTCATCAGCATTCTCTTTTCTCTGAGATCTAAGCATGTTGCAGTAGAGATAAGCGATGATACATGCAAATACTGCAAGGAGTAGTTGCACTGTCATATCCTTGTATGTAATATTGCCCCGGGTCATCTCAATAATATCTGAAACTGTCAGGCCTATGATTGCAATGGCGCTACCAATAGATACAGTGCTTGCCTCTCCATAAATAAGTACAATAACAATGATTATGTACATAAATGGATATACATGGGCATTTGCAGGCTGGAATATCATAATAATAAACAGGAGTGCCATAGAAAGAGTAACCACATATTTATACTTATACTTGTCCCCTATTTTCATGAAAAGCAACTGCATACACACAAGTCCGACAATTCCAAGTACTAATCTAACAATATGGATAAACTGTGGTCCCTGATCCAAAATAGAGACTAATGCAAATATGATTGTAAGTGCCGATGCAATGATACCTGATGTCCTAGCTAATTTATTTTTTTCTAGCATGTGTTTGGTTTCGAGTTCTTCTCTCATTGGTGTACCTCCAAAAAATATCATTCAGTTGTACACCTAGTATAGCAAGATTTTTTTCTTTTTCAGCAAAATTTTCCACATTTCACAAAAGATTCATCAGTACTTTTATATTTCTTCAAACTTTTAATTTCCCTTTTCGATAATCAGTATTTTACTTTATAATTAATGAAAGACATTACTGTTAGCATTTACATTTTGATATAGCCTTAATAAGGGAGATTCATATGAATACAAGTATCTATGTCTTAACCCACAAAAAATTTGAGGTTCCATTTGATAAAACCTACGTGCCTCTACAGGTTGGTAGCGCTAGCCATGATAGTCTAGGCTATTTGACTGATGACACAGGCGACAATATCTCCGTCAAAAACTGCTACTACAGCGAATTGACCGGGGTCTACTGGGTGTGGAAAAACGTTACTGATAAAGACATAGTTGGCGTCTGCCACTATAGACGCTTTCTCATAAATGACAAGGACCTGGTGCTGACCAAATCAGAAATCGAGAATCTTTTATCCGACTATCAGATTCTTACTTCCATGTCCCTGGATTTAAATTTTTCCTATTATTATGGTTTTGGCAAAAACCATGCCCCTGAGGATTTGGACATTACCATGGAGGTCATTGGAGAATTATATCCTGACTTCCTGCCTGTATTTGATAAATTGGTCCACGAGAATCACACCTACTTTGGCAACATAATGTATTGCAAAAAGGAACTTTTCGACGAGTACTGCTCTTTCCTATTTCCCATTTTTGAGAGAATGCATTCTCGAATGGACTTGGACAAATACGATGACTATCACAAAAGACTCTATGGCTTTATCTCAGAATTCATCCTCTTTGCCTGGTGCAAGTACAAGGGCCTAAAAGTAAAGGAATGCAAGGTGGGATTCATCGGCGAAAAGGCCGAGACTGTGGAGACAAAGCGGACCATCGACCAGTATCTAAAGGCCCACGACGTCCAAGGAGCTAAAAATTATTTTCTTGAGGTGAGAAAAACCAGGCCTGATGTGCTGATGGAAGCCAGCGATATCACTCGAGAATTAAGACTTTGCCTGCAGATTATTTCCACCTGCGAGTTTGAGCAGAAAACATATGGCAAAATCATTGCCCCTATTGACCTGCCTTTTGATGAGATGATAAGTTGGGTCAGGGCACTTAATAAAAATGTCATGTCGGGCCATGTACAGGCTGGGAAAAATGTTAGCCCTGTGGCCATTGATATAGCAAAAAAATTATACTGTGAGGTTTAGTTTTGGCTAAAAAAGAAGATAAAACAAATGTAATGCGACTACTGGATCAAAAGAAAATCGCTTATGAGCACCTTTCCCTCCAAGAGGCAGAGGGCCTATCAGGAGAGGAAATAGCAGAGAAACTGGGAGAGAATCCAGCCCAAGCCTTTAAGACTTTGGTTACCACCGGCAAGACCGGAGGCCACTATGTATTTGTAGTGCCAGTAAAAGAAGAATTAGATTTAAAAAAGGCCGCCAAGGCGGCCGGAGAAAAATCCATTGAGATGTTAAAACAAAAGGATTTACTCCCCCTCACAGGATATGTCCATGGTGGCTGCTCCCCTGTGGGAATGAAAAAATTTTTCCCTACATTTATAGATTCCACCGCCAATGAATTCTCGGAAATATATTTTTCCGCCGGCAGGGTTGGACACCAGGTAAAGGTGGCTGTAAATGATATTGCAAAAATTATAAGAGTAGACTATGTAGACTTAATCAAACAATAGAAATAGGGCAAAATTAGCCTGTTGCGGTGGACTATTTAGAAAGTTTTTCCACCACTTCTGCGGTTTCGGCATCAGTGAACTTTTGGTGAGACCAGCCGCAGATTGTTTTGTCTGGGTCATCGGCATATCTTGGGATGACGTGGATGTGGAAGTGATTTACTGTCTGGCCGGCAGCCTCTCCATTGTTTTGTACAATATTGACTCCTACGCAGCCCAGCCTATCCATCATTTTGTTGGCAATCCTTTTTGCAAGAGGCAGGGCCTTTGCGGCTACTTCATCATCAATTTCTAAAAGGTTTGGGAAATGATTCTTTGGGAGAATTAGGGCATGGCCCTTTGTGGCTGGGTCTGCATCTAAAATCACCTTAAAATCATCATCCTCATATATAGAATTGGTAGGAATATCTCCATTTGCAAGTTTACAAAAAATACAATTACTGTCCTTCATAACATATCCTCCTAATTACTGAAAACTAAATATCTCATCTAATGCTCTCAGGGTCCTAAAATTGCCCTTGGCTGTCATGTCGCCTACGGAGAATGCTCGCTGGAAAGTCTCCCGGCCAGCCACTATGTTGTCCATAATGTTGGCGGCCATCTTCATGTACACGTCGATGCCCTCCTCCTTGCCGTAGTGACAATCAATCTGGTCCCCGTTTACCCCCAGATAGAGAGGCTTATCCTTGCCCTCTATCATAAAAAGATATGAGGCCGAGAATTCATTTATGCCTTTAAAATTATTTTTGAAATCATTTATATATTCGTTAGAACTATCCTCTTTTTTCTGGCCCATCATGTCCCTAAACATAGATGTCAGGTCAGCGATATCTGTCTTTTGGGTCTGGACATATTCCTCGTCAGAAACAAATTTTGACAGTTGCTCTGACTCCTGAGGAGAAAGTTCCAACTGGGAAGTACGAAGTATTGACCTCTTAACTGCCTGATTGCTGGTAGGCAATCCCTTGGTTTTTTGAGAAATTGTTCTGTAGAGGCTCTCTACCTTTTTTTCAATAATGCGGGCGTACTCAGAGTTTGACCTAAATTCTCCCACATCCTCCACATAGCCGCAAAAACCAGGGCATGGCAAACCGCCTAGGATCTCCCAGGCATTTTCCAAAGTGACCATGGCCTCTCGCTCACCGTAGGTGGTGGACATGACCACAGGCTGCATGTATGTAGAAGCTATTGCGGTTTTGTCTGCATAGAGCCAGCAGGCATCGAGAAATTGATTCATATAGCCGCCGATACCAAGCCATTCAACTGTGGTGGCCAATATGATACCATCAGCATCCTTTAGGGTCTGTGGCAGCATAGAGATAGCATTTTTCTGCTCATAGATATTATAGGTGTGCACCTCAACCTGGAGCTCTGAAAGTACCTGCTCCATCTTGTTGATTACGTATAATGTAGGATCGTCAAGCAATCCTCTACCGCCATAATAAATGTTAACCTTCATTATTGCCCCTTTTCTTCATCACTCTTATCTAAAAGTATAGTCAGTTTCTTCGCCGAAATCAATGTAGGAATGCCGTAAGAAACAAAGGTGAAAACAATTCCCGCTAAAAGTCCACCTACGTGGCCGGCATTGTCGGTGCCAGCGGTGGTAAAGCCAAAATACAGGGTGAGGGCTGCCATGAGAATCATTCTCCGGGTGGTGATATGCTCATACCTACCCCGGGCACTGACCACGATTATCATGCCTCCCACCAGGCCAAAGATGGCTCCCGATGCCCCGGCTACTATGTCCTGTCTACCCATGATGGACATATACATAAATGACAAAAAGGACCCGGCAAAGCCTGATCCTATGTATATGCCGATGAACCGGCTGGTGCCCACTGCCCTCTCAAACATCTGTCCCAAGAAAAAGAGCAGGAGCATGTTGTTCATCAAATGTTCAATTCCAAAATGCATAAAGGTAGCGGTAATAAGCCTATACCACTGGCCCTCATACAGCACAAGAAATGGGTTCATTGCACCGTGTGCCATCATAAATGCCCCATCGGTGGTGTCCCCTTCTATTTCCAA
Organism: Pseudobutyrivibrio sp.; assembly: GCA_024684955.1. Taxonomy (GTDB): domain Bacteria; phylum Bacillota; class Clostridia; order Lachnospirales; family Lachnospiraceae; genus Pseudobutyrivibrio. Next base: position 24,506 of record JAIKWH010000075.1, on the reverse strand, counting down.
AACAATGTATACTATGACATTTATTGCCACGAGAATAAATGTAATGGGTGTTTTCTTAAACTGTGCTAAAATCTTTTCCAAAATTATGCAAGCATTTCCTGTGGCATCCTGTGCAAAAGCTTGCTCATAGCCACCTTGTGCTCGTCCTCCATCTCTGTTAGTGGGAGTCTAAGACTACCTACATTGTATCCTAACATATTCATGGTGGATTTGACAGGGATAGGGTTTACCTCGCAAAAAAGAGCATCCACTAGTTCCAAGTAGTCCAACTGCAGCTTTCTGGCCTTGTCCTCATTACCATTGAGGTAGGACATAACCATGTCGTGGGTACCCTTTGGTGCCACGTTGGAAAGCACTGAGATTACGCCGATTCCTCCCAGAGAAAGGATAGGGATAATCTGGTCGTCGTTTCCAGAATAAATGTCCAAGCATCCGCGGCAAAGGCTGGCCAGCTTGGTAATCTGGGAAATATTGCCAGATGCCTCCTTGATACCTACTATGTTTTTATTCTCCAGGCCCAGTTTCATTGCTGTCTCTGGGAGAATGTTGCAGCCTGTGCGGGATGGCACGTTGTACATAATGATTGGTAAATCTACTGCTTTGGCAACTGCTGTATAGTGCTCGTAGAGCCCCTCCTGGGTTGCCTTGTTATAAAATGGTGTGACGATGAGAAGCCCGTCCACACCAAGAGCCTGAATTTTTTTGGAAAAATCGATAACAAGCTTTGTAGAGTTGCCGCCAGAACCTGCGATTACAGGAATTCTGCCATTTACTTTCTTTACTGTAAAGTCGATTACTGCAAGTTTTTCTTCCTCGCTCATTGTGGCAGGTTCCCCTGTTGTGCCGCAGACAATGATGGCGTCTGTCTGGCCCTCAATTTGCCTTTCGATGAGTTTGCCCAGCATGTCATAATTTACGGTTTCGTCTTCATTGAATGGAGTAATTAGTGCTACTCCCGCACCCTTAAATAATGTCATGGCCGTTCTCCTTTACAATATCTGCTATGAGCTCTCGCTCGTCCATATGGTGCTTTACACCTTTTATTTCCTGGTAGTCCTCATGACCTTTTCCGGCCAGGACTACGATGTCACCCTCTTTTGCCTTTGTAAGGCAATATCTGATTGCCTCCTTGCGGTCTGGGATTGTTACATATTCTCCATCTGCCTTGTGCACACCGATCAGGATGTCATTTATGATGTCCATGGGCTCTTCGTCACGTGGGTTGTCAGATGTGACAACAGTCAGGTCTGCCAGTTTTGAAGAAACCTCGCCCATCTCATATCTTCTAGACTTTGCCCTGTTTCCTCCGCATCCAAAGAGGCAAACCAGTCTGCCTGGCTCGTATTCTCTCAGGGTGGTGAGGAGGCTCTCCAGAGCCATTGCGTTGTGCGCGTAGTCAATCATTACAGTAAATTTGTTTGAAACAGGGACTAACTCGATACGTCCCTTTACATATACATTTTTGAGGGCCTCTTTTATCTTGTCCTCTGTGACTTTAAACTGCTTGCAGATAGCCACTGCAGTAAGAGAATTGTATACAGAGAATGTGCCTGGAACATTTGTCTCCACGGTCATGTTCTCCCTGCCTGTAATGTCATATCTGACACCGAGACCACCATTCTCGTTTAATAATTCTACATTCTCAACCCTCAGGTCATTGTCTTTGCCGTATCCGTAGGTTACAACCTGGCAGGTGTGTCCCTGGAGAATGCCCTCCAAATGCTGGCTGTCCCCGTTGAATATGCCAGTCTTGCACTGTCTAAAGAGGAGGCTCTTGCAATGCATGTAGTCCTCAAAATCCTTGTGCTCATTCTCCCCAATATGGTCAGGCTCCAGGTTTGTGAAAACGCCAATGTCAAAGGTGAATCCTGAGACTCTGTGGAGCATGAGGGCCTGGGAACTAACCTCCATTACCACTGCATCCAATCCTGCGTCTACCATCTGTCTGAATAGTTCCTGCACACGATAAGACTCCGGTGTGGTGTTGGCCGCTGGATAGTGATTTTCTCCAACTATAGCCTCGATAGTGCCAATGAGTCCTGTCTTGATGCCGGCTTTCTCCAGAATAGACTTTACCATGTATGTGGTTGTGGTCTTGCCTTTGGTGCCTGTGATGCCAATGGTCTTTAATTCTCTAGCAGGATTGCCAAAATAATTTGCCGATGTGATGGCCAGGGCAAGTCTGCTGTTTTCAACTTTGATATATGTGATGCCTGCTACAGGTTCTACGTCCTTTTCGATGATGATGGCTGTAGCGCCCTTTTCAATAACCTCTGGTATGAATTCGTGGGCATCTTTTGTGGTGCCTGAGATACAAACGAAAAGGGAATCCTTTACAACCTTTCTAGAATCATAGGCAAGGGTGGAAATCTCTTTGTCCATGTCCCCTGCGTAAAGTGTGCAGTCCAATGTATTAAGTATTTCTTGTAATTTCATGAATCTTACTCCTCTATACAGCCAGTGAATACTTCTGTGGCTGGGCCAGTCATAAATATGTGGTTGGTATTGCGGTCGTACTGGATTGTAAGATCGCCACCCCTCAGGTGCACCAATACTGTGTCCTCGGTCTTGTCATTTAGAATAGCTGCCATAACGCAGGCGCAGGTACCAGTACCACAAGCCCATGTCTCAGCGCTGCCTCTTTCCCAAACTCTCATGTTGGCCTCTGTACGAGAAAGAATCTGGACAAATTCTGTATTGGTTCTCTTTGGAAATCTCTTGTGGTTTTCAAAAAGTGGACCATATTTTTCTAATTCAAAATTTGCTGTGTCATCAACAAAAACAACTGCATGTGGGTTGCCCATGGATACACAGGTCATGTGCCAGGTTTTATCTCCCACCTCTATGGCCTCGTCGATTACCCTGTCACCCTGAGCCACAACTGGAATCTCTGCCGGCTCAAGAATTGGCTCTCCCATATCCACTCTCACCTGAGAAACCTTGTCATTTTCAACTGTCAGCTGCAGGTATTTAATGCCCGCTCCTGACTCAACAGAAATCTCTGTCTTGTCTGTCAGTTTGTGGTCATAAACATATTTGGCAACACAACGGATTCCGTTGCCGCACATCTCAGCCTCTGAGCCGTCGGCATTGTAAATTCTCATTCTAAAATCTGCAATGTCGCTAGGGCCGATGGTGATCAGTCCATCAGAGCCGATACCAAAATGTCTGTCAGATATCTTTATAGAAAAAGCTGCAGGATCTTTGATAGTTTCCTCAAAAAGGTTTACATATACGTAATCATTGCCGCAGCCGTGCATCTTTGTAAATTTCATATTTAATCCTCTTCTTTCCTTGTATGGGCGGATTGTCACTTGTTAATTCTATTATAATAGGCACTTTTTACCGTGTTAATTGTAGTTAGTGCCAGAAATGTTGCAAATAGTGCTTTTTCCATCTAAAATATACCTAGGAGGTGGGTATGGCTTCTTCAACTTATAGCAAAAAAGGATATTTGTATTCCAACTTTAAGATTTTTCATCTAAAGGATTCTGGCCTGGGAGAAATCGATTTCCATTATCACGATTTCCACAAGATTCTCATTCACATGGCTGGGAATACCTCATATTCCATAGAGGGTCAGACCTTTGATTTGCAGAGCAATGACATTGTCTTTGTCTCCGCCGGGGAGGTCCACCGGCCCATTTTCCACGACGCTTTAGAATATGAGCGAATCATTATTTATGTTTCAAAGGAATTTTTGGCAGAATACAGCCGGGATGACAACGACCTATCCCTGTGTTTTAAAAATGCAATAGACAACAATTCTCACGTTTTGAGACTCCGCTCTTTTAAAAATTCAAAGGTGGCGGACATCACAAACCACCTGGTTTCCTCCATGGGGGACAAGGCCTACGCCAACGACCTCTACATGCAGGTCCTATTTTTAGAATTGATGATTGAACTAAACAGGGCCGCTCTGGAGAATCAGGTAGAATACATCTCCACCTCCTACGCGGACTCTAGGATTAATTCTGTAATCGAATACATTAACGAAAATTGTGACAAGGAACTGTCTGTAGATTCTCTGTCCAAGACTTTTTATCTCTCTAGATATTATTTGATGCACACATTTAAAGAGGAGACGGGCTACACCCTGATGAGTTACATCACCCTAAAGCGTCTGTCCGCTGCCCAGGCTCTTATAGATGCCGGTGAGACTGTCACCGCCGCCGCTACCACTGCCGGATTTAACAGTTACTCTAGTTTTTTAAGGGCATACAAAAAGACCTATGGACATGCCCCTGGCAAAAAGGGCACGTCCCAGGCCTCCTTATCATTTTAATTTTATGACTTCTTGCTGACAGACCAACTTTTCCATTGCATGTAAAAGTTGGTCAGATACGATTCCCGTTTTTCTGATGAAAAACAGGAATCTATCTATTTATTGATCTGCCCATGCGCATGTAGGTGTGGCGCCTACCGCGGATGACAATAGAGTAGTTTAATATGTTTTCTGGCAGGGTAATTCCAGACAGGCCAGAGTCGCCAATGTGGTGAATGTCTGCCCCGGTCTGCTTGCAAAGCAGGGCAATGGACTTGATAGTGTCAATGTCTGAGCCCTCCTGGCTAGTACCGATGGCTGTGCAAGCCAACTTGCCCATCTTGTGGATTCTCTTAACTCGCTCTCTGGCCCAGCTCAGGTCTATGCCTGGCACTGTACCTGGTGCAGGTAGGAGAATAATGTCTGCTCCCTCTTTTGCAAATTCATCGATTTCTTCCATGGAGAGGATTTCGTCTGCTCCTTCCTCGTCCACGCCTGCTGCGTGCATCTTGCCAGCGGCGATAATCATCTTGTCCCCAACAGCCTCTTTTAATTCTCTGATGGCCCTGATGACCTCTTTATTCTCAATGCCGTTTCCCGGATTGCCTGTGATGAGTATCATGTCCACTCCCATTTCCAATGCCTTTTTAGCATTGGCTGCTGTAGCCTGGCGGCCAGGTGTGAGTTTCCACTGACTTGGGTTGTCTGGATTGAGTGGGGCAGGCTCCAGATTTATTGCGATTGGGCGTCCTGTAAGTTTTTTGAGCAGGCGGACTGTGTCCTTTTTGTCATGTTCTGGCAGGCCGTTTATTATTGGGTCGTCCACATCAAATATGTTGAGCAGGAGAATGTCTGCGCTCATGGCAGAAACCACCTCTGCATTGCTGACCTCAAAAATAGGCTCCTTGCGGCCGATGGTTTCCACCATAATGATTCGACCCTCGCTATCTCGGATTGCTCCAAGCAGGTCATCCCTGTTCATTTGGGCAATGTCACTGGCATTGCAGTTTAGTAATCTTTCAAACATATCTTGCCTCCAAAAGAATTTTATTTCTGTAGAATATCAACTGTATGGGCGCTGGCTCCTAAAAGGTCCGGCCTCTCGCACACTGATAATTGATATTTTATAAACTCCTGAAACTGGTCCTCAGTCAAAGCATTTACTTCTCTGCGCATGTGGTTGGCAGGGCCATCCGGAGATATTATTTGCACCCTTGTCATGCCTGCGGCCTGATTTATTTTTTCTATATCCTCTGTCCTGACAAAATGATAGAGGTCATCCTCTCCCGGGCGAACATGGAACCCCTCATCTATTTTGCCCTCTTTAATATTCTCTAAGACATGACCCTCCTTTATACCATAGGTAAGAAAAGCATACTCATTCATAACATAGGCTACGAGAATATAGCCCCCTGGCCTGGTGACTCTCTTGGCCTCTAATAGGGCCTGAACCTGCTCCTCCTCAGTGAGAAGGTGATACATAGGCCCAAACAAGAGAGAGACATCAAAAGAATTGTCCTCAAACCTTTTTAATTTTAGGGCGTTGCCCTGATATGCCTTGACCGCTGACCCCTTGGCCTTTAGCATGCCCAGGTTGTGTTTTACCAGCTCCACCGCTGTCATGTCATAGCCCTCCTCACAGAGGGGGATGCTGTAGCGACCGGTGCCTGCACCTATGTCCAAAATCTTGACCTGACCCTTGTCCTCTATGCCTGACTCTGCCATTAGCCTATCTATGTATTTGTGGACATATTTCATAGTCACGGTAAATTCCATGATGCCGTGACGGCTGTTAAGGCGCTTGTCCTCATTAAATTTATTGTAATATTCCTCTAGTTGGTTCATGTGCTAACTCCAAAATAGATGATTGTCACTCACAAAAATCTTGTTTTAAATAAATATAGAGGGTGATTTTCTCACCCTCTTGGTATTTTAGTAATTATTTTCTGCCGCAGCACTGCTTGTACTTTAGACCTGAACCGCATGGGCATGGATCGTTTGGCATAATCTTTTTATCTTTGCGCTTTTGAGTGCGGCCCCCTGCTGAGTCATCTTTGTTGGTGCCGGTAACCTTTGCTACCTCCTCACGCTCAACCTTCTTTTCAATGCGGACTCTGTAGAGCATTGTAAGTGTATCATTGATGATGGCTGCATTCATTGCATCCAGCATGTCATAACTTGCTGCCTTGTACTCGTCTACAGGATTGCGATTGCCGTATGCCTGGAGGCGGATACCCTGACGGAGCTGCTCCATATCATCGATTTCTTCCATCCACTTGCGGTCGATAACTCTCAGAAGGATAACTCTCTCAACCTCTCTAAACTGGTCTGGCTGGTCGAATTCCTTTTCCTTGTTTGCATACATATTAAGAGCAATCTCGGTGAGCTTTTCTTTCAGTTCTTTCTTGGTATTGATATTGCCAAGGGAAAGCTGGCTCATTACAGGAACAGGAATTACTGGGCAAAGCAAATGATTTAACTCATTAAGCTCCCACATTTCCTTTTCCACATCATCTGGGATTGTCTTTTCAATACACTCGTCCACCTTGTCCTGAATCATGCCAAGAATCTGCTCGTGCATATCCTCTCCCATGAGAACGCGGCGACGCTGCTTGTATATAAGCTCTCTCTGCTCATTCATTACCTGGTCGTAATCCAGCAAGTTTTTACGAGCACTAAAGTTGTTTTCCTCAATCTTCTTTTGAGCCTTTTCGATGGCATCTGAAAGCATCTTGTGCTTGATCTGCTCACCCTCAGGTACTCCCAGAGAGTTGAACACATTGATGAGTCTCTCTGAACCAAAGAGTCTCATAAGGTCATCCTCCAGTGAGATAAAGAACTGTGACTCACCCACATCACCCTGACGACCTGAACGACCACGGAGCTGATTGTCGATACGACGTGACTCGTGACGCTCTGTACCAATGATTTTAAGACCGCCGGCAGCCCTTGCCTCTTCGTCTAATTTGATATCAGTACCACGACCTGCCATGTTGGTGGCGATGGTAACTGCACCGTGCTTTCCTGCCTCGGCAACAATCTCTGCTTCCTTCTCGTGGAATTTGGCATTAAGTACATTGTGCTCGATGCCTTCCTTGTGCAACTTGCGGCTCATAAGTTCTGATATATCAATATCAACAGTACCAACCAGTACTGGCTGTCCCTTTTCGTGGGCTTTCTTAACTTCCTCTACAACAGCCTTGTATTTTTCCTCTTTGGTCTTGTATACTGCATCGTCATGATCGATACGCTGTACTGGCTTGTTTGTAGGAACCTCAACAACGTCCATGCCGTAGATATCACGGAACTCCTGCTCCTCTGTCAGAGCGGTACCTGTCATACCTGCTTTCTTGTCATATTTGTTAAAGAAATTTTGGAATGTGATTGTAGCAAGAGTCATTGACTCTCTCTTTACCTTTACACGCTCCTTTGCCTCGATAGCCTGATGTAAACCATCAGAGTAGCGACGGCCTGGCATGATACGACCTGTAAATGAATCAACGATTAATACCTCGTCATCTTTTACAACATAATCCTGGTCTTTAAACATGAGATTGTGCGCACGAAGAGCCAAAATGACATTGTGCTGAATCTCAAGATTCTCAGGATCAGCAAGGTTGTCAATGTGGAAGAACTGCTCAACCTTTTCAACACCTGCTGCAGTCAGGTTAACTACCTTGTCCTTTTCATCAACGATGAAATCACCTGTCTCGTTTCTCTCTACACCCATGATGGCATCCATCTTGGTAAACTCAGGCAGGTCCTCGCCCCTCTTTAACTGGCGAGCAAGCACATCACAAAGCTCATATAACTTTGTAGACTTGCCTGACTGTCCTGAAATAATAAGAGGTGTACGAGCCTCATCGATAAGAACTGAATCCACCTCATCGATGATGCAATAGTGTAGGCCTCTCTGAACCAGGTCCTTTTCATAGACGCTCATATTGTCACGAAGGTAATCAAATCCCAATTCGTTATTTGTAATGTATGTAATGTCGCAGTTGTATGCCTCCTGGCGCTCCTCTTTTGTCATGTCATTTAAGACAACGCCAACAGTAAGGCCAAGGAATCTGTGTACCTCGCCCATCCACTCAGCATCACGCTTTGCCAAGTAGTCATTGACTGTGACAATGTGAACACCCTTGCCCTCTAATGCATTGAGGTATGCAGGAAGGGTAGATACCAATGTTTTACCCTCACCTGTACGCATCTCTGCGATACGTCCCTGGTGGAGGATAAGACCACCGATCAACTGAACTCTAAAATGCTCCATACCAAGAGCACGCTTGCCAGCCTCACGAACAACTGCATAAGCCTCTGGGAGAATGTCATCCAAAGTCTCCCCATCTGCAAGTCTTTTCTTAAACTCTGTAGTCTTGCCTCTCAGCTGCTCATCTGTGAGAGCCTGCATCGCTGGTCTATATGATTCAATCTTGTCAATGATTGGAAGAATTCTTTTTAATTCACGCTCGGAATGTGTTCCAAAAACCTTTTCTATAATACCCATGTGTAATCTCCTAACTCTAATTGGGCCCACGCGTCCCAAACTTAGAATATTGTACCAAATTTAGGCCTTGGTAACAACACGGCAAATTACATAAAAACATAGTCTGCATCTGCAAACTTTATCTGACTCATAGGCTTTAATTTAATCATCTGCTTGTAGCTGGCAATTTTGCCATCCACCACGGACCCGTTTAGGGAATTTAGATCTGTCAAAAAGAAGGTGGAACCCTTTTTGATAATCTTGGCATGGCTACTGCTGACGGCCCTGGAGTGGATTACTCCGTCATTGTTTTTGCCAGAGCCGATTTTGAATTCATCCTTGTCGATGAGAAATGATTCCTGGTTGCCATCGCCGTCGTAAATGAGTTTGCCCTGACAGACCATATCATCATCAGAAAGGAGTACTGTCCTCTCTCCCACCTCATAATCTGGTTCCACGAGAAAGTCCTCATATACCTTTTCCTGACTCTGGCTGCGCCTCCCCGATAGAATACTCTTTAGGAAAAGGCCCATCTTTTCAAAGACACTTTGGCTCTCACAATCCTCCTCTAGGCTGTCCTCATCATAAAAATATTCAGATTCATTTTCCAGTACCACATCGCCTATGCCACTTTCCGCCATGGCAGGACCCTTAGTTTCCTGGAACAGAAGACTTTCAGAATTGTCTTCTTCGGCTTCCCTTAGGTCTATGTGCTCTATATTAAATTTCTCATAGCCTATCTCCTCATCAATGACTTCCAAGAGGCCTTTCAGGGTGTACTCCTGGCGCAAGGACAGATCATAGAGCCTATACATTAGTTCTGAAAGATTCTTGTCGCTTTTATCCAAGAGCCCCAGTACCTCTCCCAGGACCCCGGAGAATTGGCTGGCTATATCCCCATTATCCATTGGGTAATAGCAAAGTTTTAAATCAAATCCCTCTCGGCCCTTCTTTAGGAAAATGCTGTCGGAGTTTAGGAGAATATGATTTTGATTTATTAAATATTTGTCTGTCTCCTCCAGGCAAAGGCTGATGTAAAGAATTATCCTCTGGACTAGTTCTATACTCATATCCTCAGCCTGCAGATAGTCCCTGAGGCTAACCCTCTGACTGATGTTGTAGTGCCAGGCATTTTCATCATCCACTTGGATTTGTCTGGTCTCCAGTAGGGCATTGATAGAATTCTCCTCTATCATTCTCTGCTCCAAATTATCTGTTACACCATCCCATGGTATTACCATATAACTTTCGTTGTGCTGTCTCTTATATGTAATATTCATAACTCTCAATTCCTAATATCTTCAAATACATCTATTAACAATTCTCGCCCCTGAATGTGGCTGCTGCATCAAAGTCATTCTCGTAACCTGCAGTAGCCAGGGCATCGTAATAACTGTCGTAAGCCACCCCCACTCCTGCTGCAAAAAGCAGAAAGGAAAGAGAAATGACCACAGTGGCCTCCAGGGTGTAGACTCCCTTTAATTTCACGCCAAATATCCTCCTGTAAATTTAACCGCCTCCAGGGTGATAAAGGCTATGAAAAGGAAGGGGATAAAAGGCATCTCAGATTTTCTGTCTTTCTTTTTTAGGGCCAGGAGACATACGCCCACTATGGTGGCAATAATTGAGGCCAGCCATATTAATCCCATCACTGAGTAGAGGCCCATATACATGCCGCAGACCATAATCAAAAGCCCGTCCCCCTTTCCTATCTTTTCTCCAGTTATAATGCCAAATATGTATAGAATAAGTCCTGGCACCATGCCCAGGGCCAGAGCCCTAAATGACTGCTGTCTAATAGCAATATTTATAGCCAACCCCAAGAGGCCAAAAATCACTATATAAAACCCATGTATCCTTTTTTCTTTTATGTCCTCATAGGCGGTAATGGCCAAGAGAGGAATCAAACCAATTTCCATTTTTCATATCTCACTTTCCACATTTGCTGCAGGCAGGAACCCTGCCCTTTACTGATTCATAAAGTACCTTGTTGATGTTATGTCTAATATTTGTGCAGGCTACGTCATTGTGATATGCCGTGCCATAATCGGTGACATAGACATATTCTCCCGGCTCCTTATCCTTGCACTTGTGGCAGGGATAATAGATTCCGCCGGAGGCATTTCTCGAATCATCTACCTGGTTGCGGGCCACCTGCCTCACCGATGGGCTCAGGTATGTGCAATATAGGCTGGTGTGATAAACCTCGCCTTTGTCTGTCATATAGACATAGATGCCGTCTCCCTCATTTTCACTTCTGTCATATCCAACCCACTTTCTGGACCTGGACCTTTGGGTAACTGGGTAGGTGTAATTGCCCAAAAGTCCAACTGGAAAGTGGACAAGATAGGACACATGCAAATCTATATAGTTTCCATCTGTGCTGGAGCCTAGATAATTAATTCCTCCAATGTCACCTACCACAAAAGACAGGGGAATCCGACTATTTAGGATTTCCTCGTCAGCGTATGCAATGGCAAGGCCCACCACTAGAGAATCATTTTTTTCCACAGCACCTGCTGCAACTGCCAATTGCCGGCTGGCTGTATCAAGAGCCTGCTGCACCCCCGCCTGTACTCTCAGCAGTTGGAAAGTGAAAATTCCAAACATCATAACTGAGATAAAGATGGGGAGAATGACAGCAGTCTCAATTGTGTAACTGGCTTTTAACAAGGAGGCATGGAAAGGTATCTCTTGGGGAATAACTTTTCGTAGGATATGAAAACCGCATTTTTCCTTTTTATTTATTTTTCTCGGTGCAAATGAGAAATGGTATTTTGTTTTTAAAAGAGACACCTTTCTATACCTCCTTTCCGCCTTAATATGACATCAATCTCTCCCTCTTGATTGAATAGTTGCCATCTATATTTGAATATGGTCCAAGCAAAGATAGAAACATTTCCTGGCCACTAAATGTCATTTCCACATTGGCCAAATAAACCATGTTATCCACTTTTACAAACCTATAATCCTCTGTAGAATTAAGGGCGTTTTCCAACACATCGCAGGCCCTGATTCCCAATATGCTATTTGGCATAAGAGCCATCATACCCAGCAAATAATCCTGGTAGGAAAATCCATTTGCGCATTCCCTGGCCTTTACATTTACATTAAGGGCTGAGGACAGGCTCCAGACGCTGCTGGTCCACTGATCAATGGTTTTTACTCCTGCCACCTGACCTCCCGCAAAAAGCAGTCTAAGGTCCAGGGTGCTCTCCACATAGGCCCAGGCTCCTATTACCGCCAGTTTTACCGGCTCATAAAATTCCGGGGCAAAACTAGTGAGGGCCATAGCCATCTCTGCGGCCTGGCTCTGTAAGGCAGGATTTTTCATTATGGCTCCATAATTGGCCGCCTCCCTAATGAGGAGAATTTTGCCTGCAAGTGCTGCCAGATTATCAACATCTGACTCCTGACCTGAAATGATGTATTCCAATTCATATTTCAGACCTTCATGGGCCTTGGGATTTGCCATGGTGGAATAATTCAAAATCAAATAATCTAGAAACAAGGCCTTGTCAATAATTCCATCAGCCTCATCCTTTTGCAGGTTTCCCCTTTGCAAAACCCTATGGGAGGGTAGGGTCATTTTATCAACCCTCTCCTCTGACAAGTCATCTGTATCCTCCACAATTGTTGCAAGGAGACCATTTGACATGGCATTTTTTAGGGCGTCAAATGCATCCAGTGGATTGTCCTCCACCTCCTGGGGCTCTGGGTAATCCTCCGGGGCTGCCTGCCTTTTATTGGCCAGTTGTTCCTTGGCATTCTTTAGACTTTCCTTGCCATCAGCCACTGCGGACTCTAGGTCAGTGGAACCAAGGTCCCCTATCTCCCTACTCCTGCCATCGATTAAATCCAGGGCCTGAGCTGGTAAGTCCACTTTGGCCGCCTTTTCCCCCATCCATATTAGGCCAGACCCATCATGGTCTGTCAGGAGGCCATATTCATGTATGTGGCACTCATTGGCATTTAGCCTCAGATAACTTTTTCCAGCCTCATTATTAGAGTTGTAATTGCAATAATTTAGGGCCTTTTGCTCCATGATTTCAGTGCCTGCATTTTCCATGCCGTAGCCCAAATCCAGGGCCAGAATCCTATAGTCCTGCCAAAGCAGGGGATTATATTCTGAAAAGAGGCTTTCTGAGGTTTGGTCTACATACATGCTGGCCAGGTCCGCCATAGAATACAGCCTGATACACTCTGCCATGGTGAAAATCAACAACATGGTGGAGGCAATTATCATGGAGAAAAATATAGTCACTGAACCCTTTAGCATTACACCTGTACTGCCTTGTCTCTGATAGTGTCGAAAATATTATTTACCAGTGATGTAATCTGGCTTTTAAAAATCAGGACTAAGCTGATTAAAACCACCAAAATCAGAATCATTTCCACTGTTCCAATTCCATCCTCTTCCTTTAAAAATCTTTTAAAATTAAGTTTGCTAATAATACTATTCATCTCTTATCCTTTCATTTGTAAAATCGCAGGCACCACAATTATTATCATGATTACAAAAAGCATTCCTCCCATAGGAAGAAGCAATTTCGTAGATGCCTTCTCACCGGCCTGGATGGCCTGTCTCTTTTTCATATCAAAAGCCAGGATTTCCTCCTGCTCCAAACTGTCGATTAGAGTCTTAGAACCCTGACGCAAATTTTGGCATAAGATATTTGCCAGTTTTCTATATTCTTTACACTCTGATTCCTTGCCCATCATTTCTATTGCTGCCAATTCTCCCACACCGTCTTTAATCCTTTTGTGGGTCCTGTTTATCAACTCGTATCCGCCCCCTGACCGGCCGCTTTTTAGTGACATTCTCTCTATAGCGCGTCTAAAACTCATGCCTGCCCCCATTAGGATAGACAGGTCGCTGACTATCATGGGGTAATCACTTATTCTCTTTTGAATCAAATTTTCATGTTCTTTTTTTTCATCCTGCTTTTGTCCCAGAAAAACACCTACCACAGCCAGCAAAGCTATAATGATAAGTTGCAGGCCCCGGTAGTCCATCTTCTTTTTCCAAAGCAATTTTGTATCTGCCATCTGGTCCGGCAGCTGGAGAATATTCTTGTCTCTAGTACTTTCATCTGTCTCTTTTACCAGATTGCTGGCGGAATAAAATTTTCCCTCTATAGTGTCCTGATCAAAGGGTCTGACCACAAAAGAGAAAACATAAATCTGCTCCTCCCCCTCGTAATTTAGCCTGACATTGGCAGTTATAACCTGCCCCTCCTCTGGCACCTTTTCCATCTCAATCTTTCCCTCTGGAGACAAGCAGTGGTAGTCATCAAAAAACCAGGTGGCATCCACCATCTTGTCCACATAGGAATCCCTAATATCTAGGTCATGGGTTACAGCATTGCTGTCCTTGTTGTGTCCTAGATAGGTTTCATCGATTTCCCTCTTTGCCTTTTCAAAATTCTTTTCAATCTCCTCTGGGCTGAGTCGAATCTCTGACACCTCCACATCAATGGACTTTTTCTCGCCATCAATATATAAATCCAGAGTCTCTGCCCTATCCCCTTGCCCGGCCTGATTTCTTGCTATAGTGCCATCGTAATTTACCCGGTTTGAAACATAATCCATCAGGGTAATTGTTATTCCTAACAAAAAGACTACTGCCAGGATTTCTTTTATCTGAAGTCCAGACTCCTTTTTCCTGAAAGATTTGTTTATTAATTTTTTAAACATGTATATCTATAATCTTCCTTCCCAGCACTATCATGGCTCCATAAACCAGGAGGCAGCCTGTCATCACAAGGATTCCCACAGGATTGCCATACAATGGGGCGACAAATTCATTTGAACTAATGGCGATGTAGGAGATAATTCCCATTGGCATCAGACTCATAACCTTTAGTTCCAGCCTTTTTGCCGTGGTAATAGTTTCTATCTCCTGCTTTACCTGAATCTTTTCCTCGATTTTGATTGCACTATTTTTGATATGCTTTCCATAATCCCCACCAGTTTTCTTGGCGTAGGAAATTATTTCCGCCAGGCTCTCCGCCTCCTCCAGCCCCAGGCTTATGGCAAATTCATTAAAGGCCTTTTCCACCTGAGTGTTAATTGCAATCTTTTGATTCATTACATGGATATATTTATATATGGATGACTTTTCAAATAATTTTTTCATCTCCGTCTCAGCCTGGGTCAGGGCCCGCTCTAGAGAATATCCAGTCTGCAGCGAAGCCGCCACCAGGGAGAGGAACTCTTTAAACTCATTTGCCCTCTTGGCCTTTTCCTTGTCCATCTGCTCCCGCCTGTATAATTCATTCCAAAAGGGAACTATGGCAAGGCCTGCAATAAGGCCAGCCGCCGACCGGTAAAAAAGGAGGGCCACCAGGGCTGTAATCCCAAGGCCTTGCAGCAAGCCTATATTTTTATACCAGCTGCCAAAAGTTTTTCTGCATGCATTAAATCTCCTTCTTTTATCCACTGCCCTACTACTTTTCCATCCTTTTCATTTTCTTCTTTAAATCTATACAGGGTGTTTAGGACAATTTCCTTGTCCTCCATTCCAACCACCTCTGCAATCTCTATCAACTTGCGGCTCTTGTCCCTCAGCCTGCCCAGCTGTACGATAATATCGATTCCAGATGCAATCTGCTGCCGAATAGCCGCTAGGGGAATTTCCGCCCCCATCAAAACCATGGTCTCTAGTCTAGATAACATGTCTGCGCAGGAATTGCTGTGGCCTGTAGATGCGCTGCCATCATGGCCTGTATTAAAGGCCTGGAGCATTTCTAGAGCCTCGGCCCCTCGGCATTCTCCCACGATAATTCTGTCGGGTCTCATACGAAGGGAGGTCTTTAGCAAGTCCCTAATTGTGATTTCATTTTTGCCTTCTAGATTTGCACTTCTGGCCTCCAAACGGACCAGGTTATCCACATTTTTAAGTTGCAATTCTGCAGAATCCTCAATGGTAATCACCCTCTCGTCATCTGGGATAAACTCTCCCAGGGCATTTAAAAATGAGGTCTTACCACTGCCTGTGCCACCACTTATAAATATGTTGTATCCAGCCTTTACCAGTTTTGCCAAAAAATCCACCTGCTCTTTATCAATGGCTCCAAAGGCCATGAGTCTTTCCATGGTCATCTGGTCTTTGGGAAACTTTCTGATAGATATAATTGGAAAGTCCACTGCTGCAGGCTTTAAAACAATATTAATTCTGGACCCATCACTGAGCCTGGAATCCACAATAGGATTGGTCTCATTTACAATCTTGTTGTTGCTGGCCACTATGGACTGGATTATGTCCTCCAGTTTCTCCTCGGAAGAGAATCTCTCAGGGGACTTTTCCATCTGGCCATTTTTCTCTATGAATATGGTGTCTGGACCATTGATCATAATTTCTGTAATGGATTCATCTGCCAGCAAATCCTCCAGGACATCTAGTTTTCTCAAGGAATTAAAGATGCGATTTTCCAAGGTCACCCTGTCCTTGAGGCTTATGATTTTTTCCCGAGAACAAAGGATAATCTCATCCTTTATGAGTCTTTTTATCTCCTCGTCCGACAGGTCATTAGACAAATCAATCTGGTCCAAGACTCTGGTCCTAATTTCATTCTCCAGCTCCTTCATCTCATCCATTTCCTTTCACAGCCTGGCGGACAAAAGAGCCCAATTTCCCCTGTAAAAGTTCCTCCAAAAGATAGGTACCCTCTGAGAGGTTGGCTGCAGACATTGGCAGGTTTATAAACTCATATTCTGTCTCTATGCCAGCCTTTATCAGGTAGGATTCAAAGACACTTTGTCCCTTCTTGAAATAATCACCTGGCTTGCCCAAAACATATAGATGGTCCAACTCTGAAATATATTTAGTAAAACCATTTATGGCTGTGCCAAAGAGGGCAACAATCACCTGGTAATCGCTATCTCCTAGGAATTTAAAAAACTTGTCCCAGGTTTCCTCGTCCACCTCACCTATTTCGTTGGGATTTATGAATGGCTCAACAAAATCAAAGCCCATAAAGCTTCTCACGTAATTTTCAATATTTACTTCAGCATTAGTATTAATTTCGTACAGAAGATCCATAAGGTTTCTATCTCCTTTGCCACCGATTAAATCTGGCAAAATAGACACTTCCTCTAGGTCCAAAAAGAGAACTCTACCCTGGTCTGTATGTGAATGACCCAGTGCCATGGCAAATGGCAACTGTAATTCATGTGAAATAGGAGAATAAACCCCTATAATTTTTGATCTAACCTTAGAATCGCTTGTACTAGTTTTTCTTTTAATTGGTGCTGGGCCAATCTCTTTAATCTGTCCAAATATCCGGTCCATAGACTGATATTTATAAATGAGATTGGGCCCCTCCTCCTTTTGTTCTGACAAAATATACCGATGTCCTACAGCCTCCCCACCTCTAAACGAGGCCATCTCCTCAAATTCCTCTGTCATAATCTCCACAGAAAAATTTATCTGGCTGGAAAAATAGGTCTCCATCTTTGTAAAAATATGGATATTCACTGCCGGAGCTTTCTCCATCATGTATGAGCCAAATCGAGTTATGTAATCTGAGTCCAGATCACATAAGGCTATTTCCAAATTTTCCATTCTCACTCCTTAGAAATGTATTTGCATTACCTGGCAGAGCAGATAGCCTGCCGAAATGTAATATGAATAATGTAACTTTCTTTCTAAAATCAAATGATGCTCTCTAATGCTCAAAACTGTGACAATAGCAGCCGCCACAAATATTGAGACTATCAAAATATTTACCGTCATCTGAGGCCCCACTGCCGTGCAGATTAGAGAAAAGATTTTGATATCGCCTGCCCCCATGCCTCCCATTAAAAACAGCACATATAAAAGGATTATTGGCATCAGTGCATTGGCCAAAAATATTAGAGCACCAACTGCCCCATATTCCACTAGATCTAAAACCAGATAAACAATATAGGCAGCAATTATTAATTGATTAGGGATCCTATAGCATTTCCTGTCGTAATAAACCGCCAGGGCCAGGACCAGTCCTATCACTATTTCTCTTATATAACATTCCTCCTTTGCAGGTCGATTATACGCCAGCCCACCCTGGGGCAACATAGCGTTTAGCGCAAAATTGCCTTTGTGACTATCTAATAAACTTTTACGAATTTACAGCATTTGTCTGATAATTATGCGCAAAAAAAGAGAGTGTCAAAGGACACTCTCTAAAACTCTATTTCGACTTCATCTGTTTCAGACCATCTGCACCAGCCACACGTTGCTTTTAACCATGATGTAGCCCATCAGGTTTTTAATCAACTCGGTGAAGGTTACGATAAAGAATATTGTTACTATTGGAAGGGCTGTAAAGGCAAGGAGCAACTTTGCTGTGGATACCATTACCACCCAGGTAAACACGCTATCAAAGAGGAAAGTGACCAGGGTCTTGCCTCCCGACCTGATAGTAAAATATGAGCAGTGACTAAAGGCGCAAAATGGCATGCTCAAAGCCTGGATATAAATAAAGGATGTAGCCAGTGCCTTTATCTCAGGGCTGGTGTTATAAATAGCAGGGAATAGGTGGCCCACCATAAACATGAGGGCGGCCATAACTACACAGGAAGCCACGCTGAAAAATATCATCTTGTTGTCGGCATCCTTGGCCCTCTCCAATTCTCCCGCGCCCAGATACTGGCCCACGATGATGGAGATGCAACCTCCCAACTGAATAAATACTATATTGAATAGGTTGTTTATGGTGTTGGCTATATTAAGGGCTGCCACTACATCCAGTCCTCTGACAGAGTAACTCTGGGTCAGGGCTGTGATACCTGCTGCCCAAAGGACCTCGTTTAGCATGAGCGGAGCACCTTTTACGAGAATTCTGCCTACCAATTCCCTTGGTATAACAAGACTCTTGTATGCATTCACCAGGTACTTGTTTTCATTTGTGTGGCTGTGAGCCCAGGAGATGACAATGCCGCTCTCTATGAATCTGGCAATAACCGTGGCAAGAGCCGCACCTGACACTCCCAGTTTTGGGAAGAATCCGATTCCAAAGATGAGCAAGTAGTCTAAGATAGCATTGCTGATGACGCCGCTGAGTCCTGCCACCATTGGCACAAAGGACTGGCCTGTCTCCTTGATAATAGAGGCATAGGCCTGGGTAAAGGCAAATGGAATCAGTCCAAACAAAATAATGTGGAGATATTCCATGGCGTAGCCGTAGGCTAGGTTAATATTGCTGGTGCTATCCCCCTGGGTCAAATAGAGAGAAACCAGGTCTCCACCTAAAAAGGCAAAAATGAAAAGCGCAGCAACGGTAACAAACAGGGTGCCCAGGAGCCTAAACCTAAAGGTATACATGTGGCCCTCTGCGTCCCCTTTGCCGTAAAACTGGGCCCCAAAAATGCCTGCTGCTGCAACCATTCCAAAGGTGGCCAGAGAATATACAAAGTTAAGCTGGTTTACAATGGCAACTCCTGCCATCTGTTCTGTGCCCAACTGTCCAACCATGATATTATCCAGGAAGCTGACAAAGTTTGTTATGAAGTTTTGAATAATCATAGGAATAGCAAGGAAAAGATATCTTTTATAAAAAGCCCTATCGCCTATGTATTTTTGTTTAAACGCTGCTAGCATATAGTCTCACCTCCATAGATAGTTCGTCTATTTTAACACATCTTTATGAACAATTCATTGCGATTTGTGGACTAAACCCAGTGCATTTGTAAAAAAATTAAAAAATTTTGCAATGTTCGATTGACTAGAATGTGTGTTCGGGTATATATTGCAATTAAGGAGGTAGAACATGAGTGCGATTGTACGTAACGAAGAGCCTATAGAGGTGATCTGTCAGTTTAAGCAGGATGGGACTATAATCCCCAGAAAGATGCGGGTTAGCGACGAGGATGGCCTATATCAAGAATACACTGTAAGGGGCTATCGCCGCATGAATCCTAAATACACAGGCATGGCTTGTTTTGCATGCAAAATTGTGGCCTTCCACCAGGAAAAGGTGGTTAATATTGCCTACAATTACAACACCAATGTCTGGTTCAAACACGGTTTTTGGTAATCAAAATCAAATCAAAAAAGCAGGCTCTTTCGAACCTGCTTTATTATTAATTCAACGCAAATTTTTGAAAGGCCTCTGAGAATTTTTCCTCAATAATTGGCTTTACTACGAAATCTCTTGCCCCGGCCTCGATAGCCTCGATGATGTAGCACTGCTGACCCATAGACGAGACTACTATGATGTTGGCATTGGGGTCGATGGCCCTAATCTGTTTGATGGCATCGATGCCATTAGAGCTGCGTCCTATGGTGTGACCATCCACTGTCATGGTGATATCCATAGTAACAAGGTCTGGTTTGACCAGCTTGTACTGCTCCACTGCTGCATTGCTGCAATCAGCCTCTGCCACCACTGTCCCGCCATTTTTGGCCACTTGGTATCTAATGACACTCCTCATGAACTTTGAATCATCTACAACAAGAACAGATTTCACTGCATCCTCCGGTTCCAAAAATAAATCTTAGAATAGAATCTAAGCAATTTTAATTATATCAAAGGAACCGTCTACTTCAATAGCCAAAAATTATATCTTGACCAATGGATTATTTTTTTTAATCTTTTTGTAGCTTTGCCTGATATTCCAATATGTATTTTGCCAGGTTGCTTTCTACCTTTCGTATATCCAAAGGCTTTGTAATATAAGAGTTAAAGCCCACCTCTGCAGCCTTTTCCTTGGCGCTGTCGTAGGCATCTGCAGTCATGGCAATGACAGGTATTAATCCAGCATCCTCCCTATCCATGTGCCTGATTTTTTCCGTAGCATCAAATCCACTTAGTACCGGCATCTGTAAATCCATGAGAATTGCGCAGTACTCTCCCGGATATGATTTTTCAAAGAGTTCTATAGCCTCCTGTCCATCCCAGGCATGGTCTGCATGGAGCCCAACAATCCTAAGAATTCTCATGACTATTTCTGTATTTATTTCGTTATCCTCAGCCAACAGCACCTTGCCCTCTAGCTTTAGTTTGTCATCAAAAGTATCTCTCTCACGGCTGGCTTTGGCCATATCTTCCTCGGAAGCAATTTTTGTATCCACATAAACTGTAACCTCGGTGCCTGCCCCCAGTTTACTCTTTACGTTGATACCGCCGCCCATGAGGTCAAGGAGACGCTTTGCAGTGTAGAGACCTAGACCGGTGCCGCCACCAATCTTTCTCCTCTGGGGATTGCTGTCATCCTGAGAAAAGGCCTCAAACATATTTTTCATATATTCTTCTGTCATTCCTATTCCATTGTCCTCCACAATGATATAGGCCCTGACTGCCTCAGAATTTATCCTCTTGCTGCCGGCTTTTATTGACACTTTTCCACCAGCAGGAGTGTATCTAATGGCATTCATAATTATATTGAGGGAAATCTGTCTCCACCTAACCTGGTCCACCATTATGTTGATGTTTTCTCCCTCAACAATACTTTCCACCGTAATATTCTTTTTTGCTGCCTCCGGCAAAATTATTTGCTCATAATCTTCCCTAAAATCCTCTGGCCCGTATGGCTTTGGTCTCAGGGTGATTACTCCAGCATCAATCTTGGTAACATCCAAAATATCATCTAGGAGGGTCTCTATATATTCAGAGGAATTTTGGATTGCATAGAGGTCGTGCTCTAATTTGCTCCTATCATCTATGTCTTGAATGGCAAATTCTGCCATGTTTTTTATTGCCCCTATAGGGGTTCTGACATCGTGACTTACCCTGGATATAAAGCCCATCTTTGCCCTGTTGGCTGACTTTGCTTCGTTTAAAGCCTCAGACAAAAGCAGGTTTCTCTCATGCTCTTCTCTAAGGCTCTTTGTCACGTCTGTCCTGACAACGATAACTGCCTTTTTAGTTTCGTCCAACCATGCCAGCTTAAACTGCTTGCGCTTGGTATTTCCTTCCTTGTCCACAAAATCATAGGAGAACTCATACTCTGGGGCCTGGCTGAGGACTTTCTTTACATTCTCCACAGCAAATATCTTCTTAAATTTTTCCGCATCCTCCTGAGACTTGAAGTATGGTCTGGCTTTTTCTATCCATTCATCCAGCCTGAGTTCCAATTCATCCTCTGGGGTTGGATTATCCTTGCCATACCAAGAGCCGCTATGGAGACTTGCTATTTCATTATCCAAATAGATAACGGCAATAAAATCGTTTGCCTCCACAGCCAATCCCTCCAAGAGCCTAGACTTGTATTGGGCGCTTGTCTCTAGGGTTATAAAATTTTTGATTTTTGAGTAGGAACCATAAATAGAAATTAAACAAATGACTAAAATCGCTGCCGCATAGGTAAAAATCAGGTCTTTGACAACTATTAATCTAAAAAGAGTAAATGGGATTCCCGTCAGGGCCATAATGAGAATTGCAGGAAAAGGCCTGAGCAAGAAGACAATATAGACGGCGGCCATAGGCAGATAAAAAGGAACAACCCCGCTATCTACCACATAAAAATACGAGCCATATAAAAGAACTACGAATGAAAACGCGTAGGTATAGTATTCAAAAATAGGATCTGGTGTCTTTAGTTGCTGAAAAGCCCTCAGGTAGTACACTAGACAAACCACTATGGTGAGAATAAAGACTGTAAAATCCATTGTTGGAAATGGAGAAGTGTTTTTCGACAAGCCGAGAAATCTCATGACATAAATGAATATGTACATGAAACATATAAGGGGGACAACCACTTTTGCACTCTGGGCATTCCGGTTATTCATGTGTAGCCCGATCTCCTTGCTGATAGACTTTTTGCCTAAAGTAATCTTAAGTAAATTGTCGCCCATTTTTCATCCCTCACTCATTAATCCCGCCGTCAGAATACAAAATTTTCTGACAAATTTAGTATACCACTATCTATTATCGGATTTCAAAGAGTTTGGATTATCCTATTAATTCAAAAGTTTTTCGATCTCCTGGGTCAAAACTTCCTCGCTGAGGGCGCCTGAGTAGGCGCTGACTATCGCCCCTGTCTCATCTATAAAATATGTAGTTGGGATAGAATATATACCATATACCATGGATGCCTCCTGGGTTGTTTCATAAAAGACTGGGAATGTGTACTCATTCTTTTCCATAAAAGCTTTTACCCCATCCACTGTCTCTCTATACCCATCTGTCAAATTTACCAGTAAAAAATTCACCTGGTCACTATACTCTTCTGCCTTGGCGTTAAAAGCTGGCAATTCCGACTGGCAAGGTCCACACCAGGTAGCCCAAAAATTAAGAACTATTGGCTTGCCTACATAATCAGAAAGGTTGACCTCATTACCCTCTGCATCTAGCACTGTAAAGTCAGGAGCATATGTAACCTCTTCTGCCTCTGTCTCATCTGTGTCAGCCTCTTCTGTGTCACTTACTTCCGCCTCTGTTACTTCAGTCTCTGCTTCTTCTATCTCTTTTATTTCAGTCTCTTCTTTTGCAGACTCCTCATAGGACCTAGTAAGTTTTGGATATGCAATTGCTGCTACTCCAACCACTAGCACAAGAGCAATGGCTGCTATAATCAAACTTTTATTTTTCATTTTTAATACCTCACGAGAATATTGATAGTAAACGGTTCATTAGGCCAAAGGCCATGGCAAGACCTACCAAAATAAGGAAGATACCACAAATTCTATTAATGATTTTGTAATGTCCCTTGATCCAATTAAAAGTCCCCTTTAGGCTATCTAAAAGGACTGCCGACAGGATAAAAGGTATGCCCAACCCCAAGGAATATACCAGTAATAGGATGGCTCCCTTTAGCCCGTTGCCGGTGGCTGCCATCATGAGGGCCGAGCCCAAAAAGGCACCAACGCAAGGGGTCAAACTAATGGAATAGACCGCTCCAAAAGCCAGGGCAGAAAAGAAGGAATCAATCTCATGCTCCTTTTGCACTCCCTTAAAAAATGGCAAATGGATTACTTCTAAATAGGAAAGACCAAATATAATTACCAGGACACCGCAGACAATATTTACTATAGTCTGGTACTGTCTCAGGGCTGCCCCAAGACTGCCTGCAAAAAGCCCCAAGGCTGTAAATACTAGAGTAAATCCCAACACAAAGGCTATGGCCCTAGTAATGCCCCTCTTTTTGTCGCCGCTACCTCCAGCAAAATATGATATATATATAGGCAGCATAGGCAACATGCAGGGCGATATAAAAGAAATAATTCCCTCCAGGAAAGTTATTAAATATTCCAAGTCGAATCCTCCTAGTAAATCTAAATATCAATTTAGTCCATTTTAATTGCATAGCAATTAATAATCAATTAGGCAGATTACTTTTACCAGGTAAGAAAAAAAGAAGTGACCTGCTTTACAAGTCACTTCTTTTTGTTACCAATTCTTTCTCATGTAAGGAGGGTCTTCCTCTGGCTCTCCATCGCCAGAATCGTCGCCACCGGTGCCACCATTTTGATCATCACCTTGATCACCTTGATTCTCTTGATCCCCACCAGAGTTTCCACCAGAGTTTTGATCATCGCCTTGGTCCTCCTGGTCTCCACCAGAGTTTCCACCACCGTTTTGATCCTCTTGGTCTCCACCAGAGCCACCACTATTTTGGTCCTCTTGGTCTCCGCCAGAGCCTCCACCATTTTGGTCCTCCTGGTCCTCTTGGTCTCCACCAGAACTCTGCTGGTCTTTTTCTTTTTCCTGGCTCTTGTTGTAATTATCTATCTGGTCCTGGGTATCCTGTCTCTCTTCCTTGGCATCCTTTTTCTGCTGGTCTAACTGATCCTTTAGATTACTCTCGGAAGAAGATGAGGAGTTGTTTTGATTT
>JAIKWH010000015.1 GCA_024684955.1 Pseudobutyrivibrio sp. | reverse complement strand
AGTGTTGATGCGGACACTCCACAAGGTAAGGAGATGGTCGATGCATTATATGAAAAGGGAATAAAATACGACAATGTTGAAGATGCAATTTCCAAAATATCTGTGTCCTTTAGGGATATCCATCCTGAGGCTGAGCCCGAGACATTAGAGGTAGAAATAGCCCCTAGGAATGACAAGGCCTACGAACGTATCAGTCGGGGGGTTATAGATGCAGGAGCCAAAATAAGGGATAAAAAAGAAGTTGTTAAACCAACTGAAGAGGATGTAGAACAGCCTAATCCAATTCAGATTAATCCTGAGGAGAATAATGTTGAACCAACAGAACCACAGGATAGTGGTATGCCTGAGCAGCAAATGTCTGAGCAACAAATGCCTGAGCAACAAATGCCTGAACAACAAATGCCTGAGCAACAAATGCCTGAGCAGCAAATGCCTGAGCAACAAATGCCTGAGCAGCAAATGCCTGAGCAACAAATGCCTGAGCAACAAATGCCTGAGCAACAAATGCCTGAACAACAGATGCCTGAACAACAAATGCCTGAGCAACAAATGCCTGAGCAACAAATGCCTGAGCAACAAATGCCTGAACAAAATATGCCTGGCAATGGCAACAATCCAGCAGGCCAAGGTATGCCAGATAGGGGAAACGGCTTTTGAGTTTAACAGGACTAGGAGATCATAATATGAATTTAAAAGAAATTAATATAAATGAAATTGGAAATATAAAGATTGGTCAGGCTGAGGATAAAGAAGCTGGCACTGGAGTCACAGTAATCGTGGCGCCAGAGGGTGCGCCTGTAGGGCTTGATATAAGAGGCGGTGGCCCTGCTTCTAGAGAATCAGGTCTGATGGACCCACTGGCAGCAGCAGAATTTGTCCATGCAGTAGTCTTGGGCGGCGGGTCGGCCTTTGGTCTGGATGCTGCAGGAGGTGTAATGGAATATCTGGCCCAGCACAAGATTGGTCTTCCTGTTGTGGATTCCATTGTGCCTCTTGTCTGCCAGTCCGACATATTTGATTTGGGATTTGGCAAATCAGATGTGTACCCTGACAAGGCCATGGGTTACAAGGCCACCAGCTTTGCCTTTGAGGGAAAGGGCAATTATCAGGATGGAAATTATGGTTGTGGCTGCGGGGCCACAGTGGGAAAAATCCTGGGAGGAGACAGGGCTACAAAATCAGGCATTGGTAGCTATGCAGTAGAACTAGGAAAATTAAAACTAGGTGCTATTGTTTGCACTAATGCTATTGGAGATATTTATGACTCAGAAAATGGTCAGCGAATTGCCGGTATATTGTCAGAAGATAAAAAGAGTCTTAATCCTGTTTCCACAGAAGAGATTATGTATGAAATGTTTAAAAATGCTCCAAATCCTGCCATGGCTGCAAACACGACAATCGGAATAATTATTACCAATGCAAAATTTGATAAGACAAAGCTTTGCAAGTTGGCAGGCATGACCCACGATGCCTATGCCAGATGCATCCGCCCAGTGCATACATCTATGGATGGAGACAGTATCTATGCCATGTCTATAGGAGAGGTAAATGCAAACCTTGATATGGTAGGCACTTTGGCAAGTCATGTAATGTGCCAGGCAATTAAGCGGTCTGTTGGAAAATAATATATGCAGATAAAAACTGCCATTATTGGCAGTTTTTATCTGCAAGAAGGAGAGCCATGACATGAGCCATTTGTGGGAATTCTCCACTAGCAATCATGTCATCTATCTCTTTTCTTGTGCATATCTTTACATTTAGATATTCTGTATCGTCTAGGTTTTGACCTGAGGTCTTGCAGCAATTCCTTGCAACAAATATGTTGGCATAATTGTCAGCCATTGTGGCATTACTTGGAATAGACATAAGAAAGTGCCAGTCATCAGACTCATATCCAGTCTCCTCCAGGAGTTCTCGCTTTGCCGCATCTAGGGCTGCCTCGGCATTATCTTTGTCACTGGCCTGGCCATATTCTTTGCCGTCGCATCTCTCGATTCCTCCAGCGCAAAATTCTGTTGTGACCCTTTCGATTCCATGCCTATACTGTCTGACGCAAATATAATTGCCATCAGCATCTGTTGCCACAATCACAACATAATCTCTGCGGCTGTAATTATAGTAGGGACCAAATTCAGTTCCATCAGGAAACCTATATCTACATTCCCTGAAATCAATATATTCATTATCTACAATATGCTTGCAATCCACCATGGTCCAGGCCAGATTTTCATTTTCATTTCCCATAATTAAAATCCCTCCTGTCTCCTGGCGATTCTCATCTCCTTGCGCTTTAGAGCCGCTTCCCACTCTGCTTTTTCAGACTCATTGGTCAGTTCTAGGCCATATGGCACCTTAATAGGGTTGCCATTTTCATCCACGCATACCTCAGTAAAATACGCCCTATTTACCACGTAACGCATACCAGTTTCCTTGTCCTCCCGGTATACATCTACCCTGACCTCGATGGAGGTGGTACCAACATATGTAACCCTGGCTTTGAGCAGGATTATGTCTCCCAGTTTAATAGACTTTTTAAACTGGAGATTATCAACTGCTGCAGTTGTAACCTGCTGGCCAGCATGACGGATGGCAACAACTCCAGCCAATTCGTCCATCCAGGACATAAGGCTGCCTCCAAAGAGGCTCTTGTACATATTGATATCCCCGTACTGGACACATCTCAATACTTCCCCTGCAGAATCTGAAACTTTTTTAGTATTTCCCATGTTTTCCTCACTAAAAATTAATATAAAAAATTGCACCTAGGATCCTAGGTGCAATCAACATTTAAATGCGGGTAACAGGACTTGAACCTGCACGGTCTCCCACTAGAACCTAAATCTAGCGCGTCTGCCAATTCCGCCATACCCGCTTACCTTTGTGCTACATGGCGGTACGCACCAAGGAAGCCTCTCCATAGGATCGGCAACAGATAAAATCTGCATGTCGGCTCATCGACTAGACTAATATAGCATAATCCCCTGCCCTAAGCAAGGAAAATTAAAGCTCATTATCAGTTAGAAATTAGGTATTTGTCCGGATAATCTTTTTTCCTCTTTTCTCAGGAAGAACATGAGGAAAATACCGTTTAATAGGAATGCTGTGGCCCAAGCACTAACCTCTGCAATGGCAATGCCCTTGTAGCCATATGGCTGTACAAAGAGGAATACTGCCACAATTC
Organism: Pseudobutyrivibrio sp.; assembly: GCA_024684955.1. GTDB lineage: Bacteria > Bacillota > Clostridia > Lachnospirales > Lachnospiraceae > Pseudobutyrivibrio. The sequence goes on along the minus strand of JAIKWH010000015.1, from coordinate 13,081 downwards.
TCGTAGCCAGTTCCAATGCCCCTGATAGCATTGGGACAAAGGTGCTTCCCATCCCCTGCAGGGTGTCTCGCACAAGGAAAAGCATAGAAATCACTACCATCATAGCTCCGCAAATTCTCAAGTACTGAACTGAGAGGGCGATAATTTCCTCGCTGGTAACCATCATAGAAACTATCTGTCTTGGGAAAAAGAAAATAGCCCCTCCCATAATGACTGCGATAGTTATTGCAATGGCACTGGAACTAAGCAGTCCCTGCCTGATCCTATCAATCTTGCCTGCCCCCCTGTTCTGCCCTGCAAAAGTGGACATGGCGGCACCTATGGCTGCGCAAGGTTGCATCGTAAAGTTTGTAATCCTGATGCAGGCTGAATATGAGGCGGTAAAATTTACACCAAACTTGTTTACAAAATACTGCAAGAGCAAAGAGCCTATTGCTGTGACAGAATTCATAAGACCAACTGGCAGTCCGATTCTAAACTCCTCTTTTATAAGGCCAAAATCCATTTCCCAGTCTTCCTTTGAAAGGTGGGTAAAGGGCAGTTTATATACCTGTTTAAAGCAATATGCTGATGCCACAAGTTGGGCAATGAGGGTACCGATGGCGGCACCTTCTACCCCCATACCAAATCCCATGATAAAGAGAATGTCCAAGCAGATATTTACCACTGTAGAAATAATAACTGCGATAAATGGAGTCTTGGAATCTCCTACTGCATTTAGGATTGCCCACAAAAAGTTGTAGAGCATGATAAGGGGTACCCCATATAAAATAATATCAAAATACAGTTTTGCATCTGGAATCAGCACCGGGTCAGTGTTGAGAAGCACAAGGACTGGCTCCAGGGTGATAATGCTAAGCGCTGCCACTACTAGGGCAATTGTTCCAGATGAGTAGACACCCATGGTGATGGTCTTTCTAAACCTCTTCATGTCGTCGGCCCCAAAGGCCTGCGCCATGAGAACTGAGGCTCCAGTTCCAACACCCATAATAAAACCAAAAATAAAGAAATCTATGGCACCGGTTGCACCAACGGCAGCCAGGGCCAAATCACCAATTCCCTTTCCTACAATAATAGTGTCAACTATTGCGTAAAGTTGCTGGCACACAAAACTAAAGAGAATGGGAATAAAGAAAGCAAAAATAAGTGGGAATGGTTTCCCTACAGTCATGTTTTTTGTACGTGCCATTTTGTCTCCTTTTTAATGTCTATTTAATTGAATATATTCGGTTTCCTTTTACAAATTTATCCATGATGATTGCGTCAGCGTCGTTGTAGCACATTCGCTCAACCCTCTCTCTGACTGTCATATCTCTCATGGAATACATCTTGCTATCATCCACTACAATGGCGTCAAAGTCATATCCATATTTAAATGAACCAACCTGACCAAAGTATTTGCCTCCACCAATTGTTGCCAGATAGAATACCTGCTCAAAGGTAAGTGGCTTTACGTCTGTATTTACCAGGCGGTAGTACATTTTTGATGCCTGGAGGGTGATAAGCATTGTCTTTACCATATTCATAGATGACCCAGCTGCCACATCAGTACCCAGACCAACATTTAGCCCTGCATCCATGTATTTTCTAATTGGAGCAATACCCGAGGTCAAATTCATATTTGAATCTGCACAGTGGGCGATGAATGCGCCATATTTTTTGAGGATTTCCATCTCCTCATCATTTGAGTATACGCAGTGGGCCATAATGGTAGGTCTATCCGGATTTCCCATGGCTCCAAATATCTCATAAGCGTTGCCATAACTGGTTGATTCAGGAACCAACTCCTGCACCCATGCCACTTCAGACAGGTTTTCTGAAAGATGGGACTGGATTCTCAAATCCTTTTCATCGGCTATATCTGTCAGCCCTCTCATGAGCTCATCAGAGCATGATGGGATGAATCTAGGGGTGAGAATTGGCCTAGTATTCTTATACTTGCCATCTATTGCCTCCAGCCATTTCCTAGTATTCTCCAAAGATGTAGCTGCGTCCTCTTCCTCCAGGTCCACTCCACCATTTCTATCCATATTGACCTTGCCCACATAGGTAATCATGCCAGTCTCCTCCAGCTGGTCCATCAGCTCTATGGTAGCCTGATTGTGGAGGGTACCAAAGACTACTGCCCTGGTAGAGAAAGTGCGCTGCAAATCCTTTGTAAAATACTTATATGCCTTTTTGGCATACTCAATATCCTTATACTTTGCCTCCTCTGGGAAAGTGTAGGTATTGAGCCAGTCTAAAAGTTCCTTGTCCATACCGATTCCCCTAAATGTGTACTGAGGGGCATGAACGTGCAGGTCGGTCATACCTGGCATAATAAGACTCTTGCCATAGTCATATAATTTGAGGGACTTGTACTCATCAGGCAGGGTAGAATATGCTCCTAGGCACTTGCCATCTTGGCAAACTACATATCCTTCCTGGATAGTATTGATAGTGTCTTTATCCTCTGAATATACAATTGATCCTTTTAATACGAAATTATTCTCTATCATAAATACCTCCATGCCCGCTAATTGCCAGGCCCTAGTTTTTTGCAAAAAATATAGGGAGCCGCAACCGCTGCAGCTCCCTTTTGTTTATCTTTCAGTTAGATATTATCCCTGAAGACCTCTGGCCTGGCGGTCCATATCTTCCACAACAATATCATATATCTCACCCAATGTACGGCAATACTCAAGTACCTTCCAAGGCTCGTTTGTATGATAGTGGATCTTGATCAATTCATCATCTCCTACTGCAAGCAGTGAATCTCCCACAAAGTTTTCAGTGATGTAATCATTGATATCGTCTTCGTCCAAATCCTCTCCTTCAATAAGAAGCTGTGTATCATATCTATATTCTATTGTCTGCTCTGGTAATGCTGCCATAATTATCCTCCTAATTCCTATGCACCTATAAATGTAACCCTTTAAGTCTGTGCATAAAATACTTTAACACAATTATATAAAAAAGACGAGTATCATATTTCTTCTCATGTTCCCAATTTTTAATTTTTTTCTGGGTCACAAATTATAAATACAATTGACATTTTAGTTAGACAATTTTATTATAACATCGTGACATATGGATACTTATTTTTAATAAGTAGATTTTTATAATTTGAGAGGCATTGAGTAAGAAAAATGGAAAAAAGTTATCTTTATTCTGACAGAGACGAACAGGTTAAGAAAGTTAACCACATTATGATCATCACCTACGCAATCTATTACATATTACTTGCTATGGTGGTAACAATCTCAGTACTGAGAGGTTACAGATCAATCTTTTTTGCTGCTGCAATCTGGGGCTTTGAAATTGCCACTATCGCAGCAATGATAATCACAAGAATTAAAAAACCTAATTCGGAAAAGGTAAGATGGTATGCTCTTGCTGCCTTGGCTGTCATCGGTATAATCGGTTGCTACATGTATGACTCTTATTACCTGAGAATGTCATTAATTGGTCCAGTTATTACCTTTATCCTTTTCTATGATCAGAAATTCATGAAGACTTCTGTTTTTACAGTTGGGGCTATTGAATTAGTTACCTATGGTCTTAGATTTCTGATTAATCCATTTACTACAATAGACTATATGGTAGACAATCTGGCTGCAGTATTTGCTATGATTGCCCTCCTGTCCCTTTGCATGTACCTGTCAATTACACTGGAGAAATTCCAAAATGACACCATCGGGTACATTCAGTCAAAGGCAAGTGCTCAGTCACAGATGCTTGACGAGGTTATCAAAGTAGCAACTGATGTTAGAAGCGGCGTTTCTACATCAATGGCAAACATGGAAAAACTTAACGAGTCAACCAACACTGTAAACAATGCTATGGGTGATATTTCCAGCAGCAGCAATGTCAATGCGGAAAGCATCCAGGAGCAGACAGTTATGACCCAGCACATCCAGGAGTTAATCGAGGAAACAGTTGCCAGGTCTGAGGAGATGGTTGCCATCGCTTCAGAGGCATCTTCAATCAACTCAGAAAACCTCGATATCATGAATGAACTCAAGGCCCAGGCCAACTCAATTGGAGAGATTAATGATGTTGTGGGCGCCTCTATGGATACACTTGTTGCCCAGGGCGAGGACATGAAAAAGATTACAGATGTTATCCTTGCAATCTCAGCTCAGACAAACCTTTTGGCCCTCAATGCTTCTATCGAGGCAGCAAGAGCCGGCGAGTATGGCAAGGGATTTGCAGTTGTTGCAAACGAAATTAGAGAACTTGCCGAAAAGACAAAGCAGGCAACTGAGGACATCACTGCTATGATTATTGAACTTGGAAATGGTGCTCAGGATGCAGCAACAGCTGTTATCAATGCCCGCACAGCCGCTAGCCTTCAGAATGAACTAATCGAAAAGGCTCAGACCAGTTTCATAAAAATGAACGAGAATGTTGAGAACCTCACAGAAAATATCACCGGTGTTGAGCACATGGTTGAAAACCTTGCAGAATCCAACAACAAAATTGTGGAGAGCATCTCTCAGCTTTCCGCTACAACACAGGCAGTTACAGCCTCATCTATTCAGGCTGCAGAACTTTCTACAGACAGCAGCGAATTGGCCGAGGAAACCAAGGACCTGCTTGCTTCCGTAAAAACCACTGCCTCACTTCTGGACAAATATTTAGAATCGGCTTCATAAAAAATAAAACAAAAATGGGATGCAATTCGCATCCCATTTTTTTGTTGTTTCCTTATTAGAACAAGTCTTTGACAGTTGGATAAAGTTTCTTAAATTCCTGATAGCGCATCTCATACTTTGCTACCAGTTCCTTGTCTGGCTCAATAGTAGTCTTTACCTTTACCAACTTGTCGCAGGCCTCCTTCACACTTGCATATTCTTTGCATCCTACTGCTGCAAGAATAGCTGCTCCAAGTCCAGGTCCTTCCTCATTTTCTAATATATCAAGTTTAAGGTTTAATACTGCTGCAATGATCTTTAGCCAAAGTGGGCTCTTGGCACCACCTCCACTAATCTTGCTTCTTTCAATCTTTATGCCAAGGCTCCTAGCCACATCTAAAGAATCCCTAAGTCCAAAGGCAACACCCTCTAAAACGGCCTGGGTCATATCCTCTCTTGTGGTATCCATGGACATTCCAATAAACATAGCCCTAACATTAGGATTATTGTGAGGACTTCTCTCACCCATCAGGTATGGGAGGTAGAATACATGGTTTTCTCCAAGATTCTTAATACCTGCTTGCTCCCCTGGATAATCCTTAGTCTTTAGAATGTCATCCATCCACCACTTGTTGGAACTAGCTGCTGAGAGCATGCATCCCATCAAATGGTAACCCCCATCTGAATGGTCAAAGGAATGAAGCGCATTGACTGGGTCCACCGAAAACTTTTCGCTACTGATAAAGATTGTGCCTGAGGTACCTACAGAGAGATTGCATTTGCCCTCTCCAACTGTGCCTGTACCAACAGCTGCTGCAGCATTGTCCCCTGCACCAGCGACAATCTTAACATCCCGGCCAAATCCCAATTCTGCCGCCACATCAGGCCTGATTGGACCAACCACCTCATAAGACTCAAAAAGTCTTGGCAACTGGTCCTCTCTCAGTTTGCATATGCCCATCATCTCGTGACTCCAGCATCTATTTTTTACATCAAGGAGGAGCATGCCGCTGGCATCAGAATATTCTGTGCAAAATACACCTGATAATTTATATGCAATATAGTCCTTTGGCAGCATTACCTTTGCTACCCTTGCCCATTTATCTGGCTCATTTTCCTGCATCCAAAGAATTTTTGGAGCAGTAAATCCTGTAAAAGCAATGTTTGCTGTATACTTTGAAAGATTATCCTTGCCAATAACATTGTTTAAGTATTCTGTCTCTTTGCTGCTACGGCCATCATTCCAAAGAATGGCAGGTCTGATAACATTGTCATCCTTGTCGAGAGTCACAAGTCCATGCATTTGACCACTAAAAGAAATACCAGCCACCTTACTCTTGTCAAAGTCAGCGGTAAGTTCCTTTAACCCTGCCATAACCTGGGTCCACCAATCCTCTGGCTTTTGCTCACTCCATCCTGGGTGGGGAAAAGAAAGGCTGTATTCTTTGGATACAATCTTTTCAACCTTGCCGCCACCTTCCATAAGCAAAAGTTTAACAGCTGATGTACCAAGATCTACCCCTATGTAATACATATTTACTCTCCTTTCACTTTCATCCTAATTCCAAGGATTCTCGGTTGGATAGCGAACACCTGCAGGCTGGTTGTATCCTATTTCTTCAACAGGCACCCCGATATACTTAAATACCTCAAAAAGTTCCTTGCCAAAATGTCCGAAGGCAACAGCACCATGGTGTGGGAATCCCTTTTCAATGAGCCAATGACGGTAGAATCTGCCCATTTCAGGAATTGCAAATACACCGATTGAACCAAATGATCTGGTTGGAACATTTAGGACTTCTCCTTCTGCAATATATGCTCTAAGTTTGTTGTCTGCTGTAGATTGGAGTCTGTAGAATGTGATTTCACCAGGAGCAATATCTCCTTCAAGTGTTCCATTTGTAACTTCCTCTGGCAGTGATCTAGCCATAATCTTCTGATTTCTCATCTCGCAGAATGCCAACTTCTTAGAGCAGGTATTTCCACAGTGGAATCCCATGAATGTATCCTTCAAATCATAATTTGTCTTGTCCTTAATAGACTCGTTATACATATCCTTTGGAACAGAGTTATTGATATCCAAAAGAGTAACTATGTCTTCTGAAACAACTGTGCCGATAAACTCTGAAAGTGCTCCGTAGATATCAACCTCGCAGGATACAGGAATACCATCACCTGTGAGACGAGAATTTACATAACAAGGAACGAATCCAAACTGAGTCTGGAATGCAGGCCAGCACTTGCCAGCGATGGCAACATACTTGCGGTATCCCTTGTGATCTCTCACCCAATCCCTCAAAGTCAATTCATACTGAGCCAACTTAGAAAGAATCTCAGGTTTCTTATTTCCTGCTCCCAGTTCCTTTTCCATATCAGCAACAACAGAAGGTATTCTCTCGTCTCCTGCATGTTTGTTATAACTTTCAAAAAGGTCCAACTCTGAATTCTCTTCGATTTCTACTCCCAGGTTGTAAAGTTGCTTAATAGGAGCATTGCAAGCAAGGAAATTCATAGGGCGTGGTCCAAAACTGATAATCTTGAGATCTTGCAATGCAAGTACAGCACGAGCAACAGTCTCAAAATCATGAATCATATCTGCACAATCCTCAGCATCACCTACTGGATACTCAGGAATATAAGCCTTTACATTGCGCAGCTGTAAGTTGTAGCTGGCATTGAGCATACCGCAATACGCATCACCTCTGCCATCTAAGAGGCTGCCACCTGACTCCTCTGCTGCTGCACAAAACATCTTAGGTCCATCAAAGTGCTTTGCCAGCAGTGTCTCAGATATCTCTGGTCCAAAGTTTCCAAGGTATACGCAAAGGGCATTACATCCAGCCTTCTTAATATCCTCCAGGGCCTGCACCATGTGGATTTCACTTTCTACTATACAAACAGGGCACTCATAGATGTGCTCACTGCCATATTTTTTAGTATAGGCATCAATAAGAGCCTTTCTTCTGTTAACAGATAAACTTTCTGGAAAGCAGTCACGAGAAACTGCCACAACCCCCACCTTTACACTAGGCATATTTGTCATTATTTTACCCTCCTTTTTATTGACATATTATTTTCAGAAATAAAAAAGTCTTAAAACCATTTGTCTGATAATTGTATATTATCAAAAACAAAGGAATTAAGACTTTTTATTATTTACATTGTGATGTCAATTTTTTGACATTATCTTATTTTTCTTCTTTTCCCCTAAGTAGTGGTCGAGCCACTTTTTCATTGAAGAATTCTATAAGTGGACCCATAAAGAAGGCGGTAATAATTGTACCTACGCCTGCAAAAGTAGGTATATCCCTAAAGAGCCCTCCGCTGGTAAGAAAGAGGACAACCCCCACAATCACACACACCAGGTCAGTGGCAATTCTCAAGTATTTGAACTGGCCCAGGTGCCAGGTGTCAGCCATAATAATGGCCACTGCGTCATATGTAGAGACTCCCAGGTCTGCTGTCATGTAAAAAGCAGAACCAAAGCAAATAATGACTATACCTATAATGAGGGCTGCCACCCTAATGGGAATAGATGGGTCTGGAAATAGTTCTTGCAGATAAGCGTATGAAAACTGGGTCACATAGCCTAGTAAAAAGAGGTTGATAAAGGTGGCTATACCAATTTTCTTTTTGTTAAACACAAGACTAAATATCAGGAGTATTGCATTTACTATTACATATAGAGTCCCAAATCCAATAGGAATCATGTGGTCTATGCCGGACATAAAGGCCTGAAATGGGTCCACGCCAAAGGCTGCAAGTTTAAATATGCCTACGGAAAATCCGCAGATAAGTACACCAAACACCGACATGGCAATTCTTTTCTTTAACATAAAAATCCCCCGATTTCTTCTGTATAATTACTTGCAACTTTATCTATTAATAGTGCCAACTCCTTTTGCCCATCCAAAAAAGTATCCTGGCCTAAATATTTTTCTTTTGCAAGTTTAAATTCATTTTCTTCCCCAGCTGAAAGGGCCTCCATAAATACCTTGTTGCCCTTTGCCACATTGCCCATTGGCTGATTAATAAGCTGGGACTTGGCTAAAATATCGCAGGCGTCATTAAAGATTTTATCTATGACTCCCAGTTTGTGACCTGCTGCATTTGGATTATAAGCATCATGAGAATCTATTTTGTTTGTCTCGATGGTCATACCACTTTTTAAACAGTCCAACACTGTCTCTCTAAAATAATAGGAAGTATTTGACATAGAATCAGGGCTTGCCCCAATTGCCATAACCGATGACAGGTCTCCTCCAGCCTTATTTTTATAGCATTTTACTACCTTATTCACTGCATGCTTTATCTCATCGGCATCATGGCCCAAAAGAATCTTTTTACATCCCAGTGCCTTGGCACATTCTAGGGCTCTTGCAGCCCCAGCGAATTCTCCAGCAGTGGTGTAGCCTGTGGCATTAAATCCCCTGGCATTTGGATCAGGGCCAGTGCCTACTTTTAACTCTAAATATTCATGTCTATCCACTTTTTTTAGGCTAGGATCAAGGACATCCTCATAGGATTCCTCCAGGAATACCCCTCTGGACTGTCCACTCTCAAACTCTGGGAATTTGCTCAAATCCTCATCAATTATTTTTGCAGAATGGATTATGTGCTTTCCCTTTGAAAAAATAATATATCCATAGGAAGTGCATCCAAAATCAGGACATTCCTCCTTGTTTTGGCGGCTGCCATCAGCATATACTATGGCATCGTATTTTTCATTGCTTGTTTTTTTATTATTAATAATAGTCTTTTGAGCCTCCTTTTTTACCTGTCCTGTAGGATTTGCCAGGTATTCTCTTGCCTCATCCATTGATTTAAAACCTTTGAAATTGGTGCCTTTTTTTGCCTTTGCCACCTCACACTCAGCCCAGGTCATATATATACCATTCTCTGGATGATTCATATCCACATAAACTTTTGACATTAAATACTACTCCTTGTTTTATATCTAATTGGTCTCTTTATTCTTTCTGTACTGGCTAGGGAGTATTCCGTATTTTTCCCTAAAAGCGTTGGAAAAAGCTTTTGAATTAGGGAATCCATTGCCTAGTGCAATATCTACAATCTGTCCTCCGCCTTCCTCCAATTCCTTTACCGCATGCTCCAATCTGATACCTAGCAGATAGTCCTTAAAATTAATCCCTGCATGCTTTTGAAACATTCTGGACAGGTATGAAGTAGAATAATTAAACCGCTTTGCCATGTCCTCCAAAGAAAGAGGCTCATAATAATGGTCCTTCATGTATCTGGTGATGCTAGAAAGTTTTTTAAGTTGCTTGCTATTCTTTAAAATTTCCTCATTTACATTAAACTTTCTATATTTGGTAACAAGGATGTGAAGCAACTCATAGTAAAGGCTTAAGACCTGAAATTTGCTACCCTCCTGGTTCTTTGTATAAATAAGATACATCTCCTGCAAAAGTGTAAACACCCTGTGGTCAGTCTCCCTGTCTCCATGGGAAAACCATATAAATTGGTCGTCTGTAAAATAGTCTGCAAACACGTCCTGGGGAATCTGCAAAACCACTGTCTTGTTTGGATTAGGGGCAGAGATACTGTGTACCTCGTTGCTGTTTACAATCACAAATTCTCCGCCGTTTAAAAGAGATCTCTTTTGGTTGAGAACAAACTCCAGGCTGCCCTCCCACACTGCAAAAATCTCTATGCTCCTGTGCCAATGCTTGTCACGAATATAGTTTCCATCCTGGCCCTCAAAAGCAAAAAGTTTGAAGGGAAGCCCTGCATCTGTAACTACTACCTCATGTTGATAATCCATTAAATCCATCTGAAAAACCTCATATCTCCATCAGTTTCATTTCCTACATGTTCAAACCCTAACTTTTTAAGTAACCCAATACTACGCAAGTTGCCTGGATCGCATCTGGCTATCAAAGATTCCAGTTGGAATTCTTCTTTTGCCAGTTCAATTATCTTTGAGCAAACCTCAAATGCCAATCCCTGCCCCCATCTCTCAGGGGTAATACAAAAGCCTAACTCAGCCTGGTTTTTTCTGTCGCAACTTTCTCTGATTTCTATGCCGGCCCTGCCAATCAATTCTCCTGTGGTCTTATCAAAAACCAGCCACATGCCAAAGCCGTAAACTTTATAAATAAAAGTAATGTAATTTGCCTCGTATTCCTTCTCCTCCTCATAATCGAAAAGGGGATCCATAAAATCAGTGATGCCCTCTTTGCTATATAAATCAAAAAGGTCATCCAGCCTATCCATGGAGAATTCCCTGAGAATTGTCCTGTCCGTCTGGCCCACCTCCAAAGGCAGTCCCAGACACCGTCTGTATATATGAAGAAATGTCTCATCCTCCACCTGGTCCAAGTCCATGAGAATGTGTGGGCAATCCAGCCCGATTATTCCATCGTGCTCATAGGCTGCCACAGGAAATCCCATCCTCTTGCACTCATCCAGGACATCCTGTCTGTCAGAAACATAAAGAACATTTTCCTCCCTACTTTCTGGCAAGGCACTGTATTCATCTATCAATTTTACCCTAACAGAATTTCCCAAAGAAAAATCCTCCTTAATACCTAGTATATTAGTTATTAGGGAGGATTTCTATAAAATCTATTTTGTGGCTTTAAAAGGGATTAAATTCTAACTTACATTGATTCTGCAAGACATGGTATAAACCTTGCCATTGGATTTTTTCATCCTAACTTTTAGGGTGGCAGAACCTGTTCCTGAGGCGGAAACTTTACCATCACTGTCCACAGTAAAAACAGATGAGTCGCTAGACTTGTAAGTCACTGTGTATCCCCTGCCTGAAGAATTGAGGTAATCCAGATCAAGGGCTACCTGGGCAACCGATGCCCTAGGCATAGAAAACTCCGACTCGTCTGGCAGATTAATGCTACCTACGCTGGTGCCATTATTTGCATAAGACTTGCTGGATTTAGGAATAACGGCTGATGCATTGCTTGCTGAAGAACTTGTTGCAGTGGCCTGTGTGCTTGCATTGGACGAAGTCTTGCTGCTGGTGGCAGTGGCATTGGCTGTGCTTGATGACTTGCTGCTGATGGAACTGCTGCTTGTAGCCGTAGACTCATCACTACTATCAGCCTCCTTGTCCTCCTCTTTTAAGGTGACATACATGGCAGGTCTGATACCGCATGCGCCGTAATAGTATCTCCTCTCAATGAGCTTGGTACCGTCATTGACAACCAGGCCCTGGGCTGGGTCATCATAGGCGTTGGTCCTAAGTGGCCACACTCCAACTGTCCTGTTTTTAATCAGAGATGCATAGTTTAGATATTCATCCACTGACAGGAAAAATATGTAATCTGTAGTGGCTGTCTGAGTCTCATATGTCTGCATATTGAGAGAATTCTTATAGCCATTTTGCAGATAGTAGGTGTCGTTTGTAGTGTCATGGTAAAAATTCATCAGGCTGTCCTGCTGGGACTTTTTAGAAATAGTAGTCTTTTGGATTCTGGCCCTCTCGCTATCATTAAAGCAATTCTTGTAGAGAATTTGGTTACACCAACCCCTCCAATAGTTTTTCTCCCAGGTCACATAACCTGCAGGAGTAGGGCTGTTGGTGTAGTAATCTGTTATAGTCTGCTGGTAACTTTTTACCGCCTTAGAATCAAGGGCCTTGCTGGTAATCACCAGGGCCTTGCCTGTAGAATCATCATATTCCAGCACTGTCCAGGAGATTGGCAGCCCATCTAAAAATCCAAGTGCCACCTCATCACCTGCAACAAATGCTGCATCTTTTGATGAAGATGACTTTGCAAAAGCAAATGAAGGCAATAAAACAGCGCAGACCAGGAGAATGGCTGCTGATACTTTTAACTTATTCAAGACCTTTCTTGTCTTTTTCATAATCACCTCGTACTATTCCAATCGGAACAAACTTTTACAATTAAAGTTTATTCCCAATACTTGATAAAATCAACTTTTATAAGCAAATTAACAGATAGTTCACTTTTGGTCATTTACCTGCTATACTAATGTTCCATTATTTTAAAGGAGAGATTATGAACAAATCTGACATGCTGAGAATGCTTCATAATGAAGAGAAAGTATTCTTGGTGGAAATCAACAACCTATACACAATGCTGGATGTAAAGTTAGGCCTCCACGGCGCCGACGTACCTATCACTTTCAATTATGATGAAAGGGCCTTAGGTGCATACATCCCACCTTCATACAATGATGAAGAACACTTTGAATTCTCCCTATTATTTATCGGCTTTTGCTTGAATAAACAAATATCAGCCGAGGATAGGATTAATCTCTACAAGCACGAATATGCCCATTACATGACAAGACTCATCCCTATCCCTGACAAATATAAATGGCAGCCAGGTATCCACGGCAGCGCCTGGAAATATTGCTGCTCCCTCATCGGGGCCGTCCCTGCAGAATATTATGCCGAGGACCAAAAATTAAAGGTCATCGACTATGATGCAGAGCTGACTCCAAAAAAGGTAGACCAC
>JAIKWH010000058.1 GCA_024684955.1 Pseudobutyrivibrio sp. | reverse complement strand
CGGCATTACCTCCCTTTCTGTAAAGCCTATTAGAATGATTACAGGCATGGGTATCTTTGTGGCACTCCTGAGCCTTGTGCTTATTATTTATTCAATCGTAGAACTTATCCTTGGCAATGTTGTCAGCGGATGGACTTCTACCATAGTTGCTGTTTCTTTCCTTGGTGGAATCCAACTTATTTCTCTAGGTGTCATCGGAGAATATGTGGGAAAGACCTACATGGAGACCAAGCAGAGACCTAGATACATTATTAGCGAGAGAACTTACGATAAGCCAGAGGAATAAACGTAGAGGAACCTATGAATAACGTAACAAATGTAGAGACCAGAAAACGAGTATTTCGATTTTTTTCCAGTGCGGTGTTAGTGATTGTCCTGACCGCACTATTTGGCGTGATGTGGTATGACAGACTGCAAATGTTGATGCTGCAGCGATTCCTTAGCACAGGAAACTATTTGGTGATTGGTTTGTATTTTATTTTTACAATACTGATGATCAACACTTTCAAGGGATTCTCCTTTGGCAGCGGCAGGATTTCTATCCTTGCCATGTCCCAGGCAATAGCCATGGGCCTGGTAAATTTTATAGAGTTTTTGGTAGTAATTTTGATGGCAAGAATTAAAGCCTTGGTTTGGCTCACCCTTGCCCACATGATTTTGCTTACTGCCCTAGATGCAGTTGCTGTGCTATTTATCACATACTTTGCCACAAAAATATATAGAAAAATATTCCCACCATTCACCATTTTAAACATCTATGGAGACTACGAGAATAACCTTGTAGAAAAGATGAATCGCAGGGGGGATAAGTACCGTATCACTGGGGAGATGTCTTGCAGGGAGCCTTTAGAAAACATTGCTGCAGAGCTTTTAAAATACGATGCAGTCCTTATCAATGACGTCCCATCTGAAATTAGAAACGACATTATCAAGGCATGTTTTGCAACAGATAAGAGAGTATATTTTACACCAAAGATTTCAGATATTTTAATCAAGGGGTCTAGTGATGTACACCTTTTTGATACACCACTTTACCTTTGCAAAAACGTAGGTATGGACGGGGTGTCAGCCACGGTAAAGCGCCTTAGCGACATACTGATTTCTCTAGTGGGAATTATACTTACATCACCTATTATGATTTTTACCGCCATAGCAATACACAAGTATGACGGAGGCCCGGTATTTTACAAGCAGACCAGGTGCACCCTAGGGGGCAGAGAATATAAAATCATGAAATTCCGCTCTATGATTACTGATGCGGAAAAGGATGGCAAGGCAAGACTTGCCAGCGAAAATGATGACAGAATCACCCCTATTGGACACTTTATCAGGGCTACCAGAATCGATGAGTTGCCACAGTTTTTCAATATATTAAAAGGGGACATGTCTGTGGTTGGACCTCGTCCTGAGCGACCAGAGATTATTAAAGAATACGTCAAGCAGGTGCCAGAATTTGCCTTTCGTACCCACGTAAAGGCTGGCCTCACAGGCTATGCCCAGGTATATGGCAAATACAACACCACAAGTTACGATAAACTAAAACTAGATATGATATACGTGGAGAATGCATCAGTCCTTTTGGATTTGCAGTTAATCCTCATGACTCTTAGGGTAGTCTTTACCAAAGATGCTACAGAGGGTGTAGAAGAGGGAGCAGTAGATGCAAACGTACAAGGTAAAAAATAGTTAAAAATATGAAAAAAGCATTAGTGCATGCGCATACTGCGTACATGCTTACTCAATTTAATATAGATAACATAAAGATTCTACAGTCCCAGGGATACGAGGTGGATGTGGCCTGCTGCTGGCAGGATGATGATTCTGCCTTGTCTCCGGAGGCTTTAAAGATTGCCAGGAAAAAGTTGGATGACCTGGGAGTCAGGGTCATCGAGACCGCCAGCCTTAGAAAAATTTTTAACATAGGAGAGTTGGCAAAGGCTTACAAACAACTGAAGGCAGAGGTGGAGACTAACAAATATCAGATAGTCCACACCCAGTCTCCAATCGGTGGAGTAATCTGTCGCCTGGCTTGCCGCAAGGCGAGAAAAGCCTATGGCACAAAGGTGATTTATGAGGCCCACGGCTTCCACTTTTACCAGGGAGCCCCAATTAAGAACTGGGCCATCTTTTACAATGTGGAAAAGTACTGTAGCAAGTTCACTGACATGTTGATAACTATCAACAAAGAGGACTACGAGGCTGCAAAAAAATTCTATGCCAAGGATGCAGAATATGTGCCAGGGGCAGGAGTAGATACCCACAAATTTGTGGCATCTGCCGGGGGCAGAGAGAGGGTTCGCCAGGAACTGGGCATAGATGATGATACAGCAGTCCTTTTATCTGTAGGGGAATTAATCCCTAGGAAAAACCATATGGAGGTTTTTTTGGCTATTAAGGCCATGATAGATGAGGGACTGGAATACAAGATTAAATACCTCATCGCCGGTAGGGGCAAGATTCAGGCCCAACTGGAGGAGGAGATTAAAAGACTTGGCATAGGTGATTATGTGACCATGCTGGGATTTAGGACAGATGTGGCAGATGTGTTTGCTGCCAGCGATATATATGTTTTCCCATCTCACCAGGAGGGGCTGCCAGTGGCTCTCATGGAGGCCATGTCTGTGGGACTGCCAGCGGTTTGCTCAAACATCCGAGGCAACACAGATTTAATTGAAGAGGGCAAGGGAGGATACCTCTTTGATTCTCACGACCCTGAATCTCTTGTTAGGGCCCTTAAAAAAGCCCTGGATGATGAGCCAGAGACAAGGAAACTCATGGGATTATATAATGTCCGCACCATGGAAGGATTTGACAAGGACACAGTAAATCAGGTGATGCATGACCTTTATAAAAAGGTGGTCACTTTGTAGGATATGTAGGATAGAGGGTATAGCAACAGGGTTAAAAGTATTGGAGAGGGTTTTACCATGGTTGTTTTGCACGTATCAAAGTCCAGAGTATATTCAGGTATGGAAAATGTGGCGCTGTCCATCATTACCTCTATGCCAGAAGACATCAGGGGAGTTTTCCTTACTCCCACCGGTTCCATCGAGACCAAACTATTAGAAGCCAATGTGGAATACATAGGGGTGGACAAGGTAGACGAAAAGGCTATAAAAAAGGCTATCGAAGAGGTCAAGCCTGACATTATTCAGGCATATGAATACGACTGTAGCCTTATGTGTGCCAGAGTCACTGACACTATCCCTATTATCAGTCAGCTCTATTCTTCCCCAAAGTGGGTTCAGAAAATCGGGCCAAAATCTATCACCTACGGCAGTTTTTGCAAGAATTTCACCAAGATAATTGCACCGGTGGAATCCATTGTAAAAAAGGCTTGGTTTAGGGACAAGATCAAGGATAAAGCCGAGATTCTCGGTATCCCTTTTGATGCAAAAAAAATCTTTGAAAAGGGCTATATAGCAGGGACAGAAATGTCATCAGACAAATTGCAAAATTATAAGTCTGACCTTTTATTCGTGGGACATCTGACAGAGGATAAAAACCCTTATGAGTTTATCCGCATAGTGGATGAAATAAAAAAGACCCATTTTGATGTATCTGCTGTTATGGTAGGCGGGGGAGACTTAGGCTCAGAGTGCCTAGAGTTGATTAATCGCCTGGGCCTGCAAAATAATGTGAGAATGGTGGGTATGCAATACAACCCATATATATACATGAACCAGACAAAGATACTGGTAATTCCTTCTACTTTTGAGGGATTTGGTATGGCCACTCTTGAGGCTATGACCTTTGGCAAGCCGGTGTTTGCTTCCTGCGTGGGAGGCTTGGTGCTGACTGTTGATGATGAGGTAGGAAAGATTTGTGGCACCCCAAAAAAGCCAGTGGATAGAGAGGCTTTTGTAAGCGGTATCACTACACTGTTAGACAATCAGGGCCTCTATCAGAAAAAATCTGAGGCGGCTAGAAAACGTGCCAAGGATATGAACACCAGCCAACGATACATGAAAGATATGCAACGCATTTATGAAGATATTTACCAAACTACTAAATAAAATAAAAAGCGCTGATTTTCTGCTGGTGACCATGTCTACAGTGGCCTGCTCAGCCTTGTCTTTTATTTTCAGCGTATACTCTAAATCTATTGTGCCAACTCGTCCTCTTGGCATTTATTCCACCTGCCTGCTGGCAATGACATACATGAATTATGCCCAATTTGGGGTCTTAAATGCCTATAACAGGGACTATCCACAGGCCCTGGGCAGAGGAGATATGGCCACTGCAAACAAATTAAAAAATACTGCAGTTACCTTTATGCTCCTGGTCTATGCCCTGATTTTTGTTGTTTTTGAGGCCTGGGTTGCAATTTATTACGGAGACAAAATTGCCGGGGACACCTATAGTGCCTACTATGCCTTTGGTTATGCCTTGTGCCCAATCCTCATTCTCCTAAAATCTTTTGATGACATGTCAAACACCACAGTGAGAATGGATGGCAAATATAATTATTCTGCCATTATAGGTTTTATAAGGACAGTCATTGCCTTAGGGCTTGGAATCATCGCCTTAAAC